>JBJEBN010000049.1:0-2631 GCA_051870095.1 Candidatus Cryptobacteroides sp.
TGCCTGTTTAGTAATGCAAAGATATACATTTTCAAGGCATAAACTGCGTTTTCCGGGAAAAAACTCAATAAATTAACTGCGTTTTCCTACAAAGTAAAGCCTGAAATTACTGCGTTTTCCGATAAAGCTCATTTCACATTGACCTTCCATCTTACCCTCCAGACACCGTCATTAAAGTCGTGGCTGATGATGCGGAACTCCCCTATCTCCGAGGTGTTGGCCACGTGTGCACCTATGCAGGCACAGTCATCGTACTCCCCTACCCGAACGATACGCAAGGTCTCCGATGCATCCTCCGGTAGTTTGCTCAAGTCCACTATGGCTGCCGCCTGTTCCCTGCTCATATATTCTATAGTCACCTGCATAGCCGCAGCGATGACCTCGTTGACCTTGTCCTCGATGGCCTTCACATGTTCATCGGTAGGGCACTCCGGAAGAATGTAGTCACACTTGCTCTTCTTCCTCTCGATATGGGCGTTGCGGCTGCGAGGACACCCGAACATATTTACCATCGTCCGGTTCAGGATATGCTCCGCAGTGTGTGCGGGTTCGTATTCGGCCTTATTGTGGCTGTTGAGTATCGGTTCTTCCATATAGCTGCTTATAGATAAGTAGTAGTCGCTTCAATATCCTTGCGGGAATAATGGTTTGGCAGCGGTTTCGCCTCCTTTGCCGGATATCCCAAATCCAGGAGCATCAGTATTTCCTCTTTATCTGGAAGTCCGAGAGCTTCGTGAAGTTTGTCAATCTGAACACAGTTAAGCCAACACGATTCCACCCCAGCATCCTTGGCGCTGAGCATAAGATGTGTCGCCACGATGGCAGCATCCTCTATGCCAGATTCCCTCTTACCATCCGGATAGGTATAGACATTCGTCTTGTCGAAAGCTACCACGAGGACTGTCGGGGCACCGTACCTGCATGGCGTGCAAGAGTCAATCTTCGCCATGGCCTCAGGTGACTGACATACATAGATATGCTGTTCCTGGAGGTTCTTTGCGGTCGGGGCCATACGGCCGGCCTCCAATATGGATGTCAGTTGTTCCGTACTTATCTGCCTGCCGCTGTCGTAGGCCTTACAAGAATATCTTGCCTTGATCAATTCCTTGAATTCCATATATTCTGTCTTTATTATACATTCATCTAACCTTTATCCATACGTCTCCTTTCTCATCGGTACGGATTTCATCGGGGTAAACCCCATAGTATTCCTTTGAGTCGTCATCATAGAAATAGATTCCCGTTCCCTCTGGACATTGCGAGAGTTCATCCAACAGCAGATCCACGGGATAGTCATCCAGTTCCAATATCTCGTTTGACTCAAGGCATATGCAGCCCTTGGCATCCTCATAGATGGAGTTTACCGTGAAGTTAATCGTACCGCTCTCGAAATGGAGAATAGCCTCGGGAGCATATTTCCCTAGAACTTCTAGTAAACGACCAGCAGTGATTATCCTCAGGCATTCTGAATTGCGGTCCTTCGTGCCTCCGTCTTTGATGTTGAAAAGGGTACTCTCCCCTTCCCTGTCAATGTGTACGAAATAGATGGTCTTGTTCCCGTCATAGACTGAGACCGCTTCCGCCAGTTCCGTAGCAGACAATCCATTTTCTTTCCTGTCATCCGATTCCAGACACACATCCCCATCTTCATCGAGAATCACCCCCGTGATGGGATACGGTTCGACTCCCTCCTCGCTGCCCCCGAAGAGGAATTCACTGTCTTCTGCCTTGCCGGCCATATCCAGACGAAGGAATATGTTGATCAGTTCTTCTACCGTCATATTGTGAATCGGAATCTATTCTACAAAATTACAGAAATTAATCGTTTGTGACATCATCATTGTATCTCCTGACAGAGCTGAAATAAGGTGAACCTGCCAGACCGATTGAAATAATTCCTTCCGCAATCCCATAGGCTTTAGACTATGGGTCAAGGAAGGCACGAGAATTGTCAAAACTCTCAATATGAGTAATTGGCAATCAAAAAATAGGCATAAGTACTTACTTCAGTATCATCTTATTTTTGTCTGCAAATATCGTAAGAATTTACTATCTTCGCAGAAGATATCCGACTCCATCAAGAGACTTTCGCTGGAGATATGTTCCCGGCACGATATAGTCATAAAATATATGGAAACAGACAGGGACCATATCCATTACATGTTGGAAGCAAATCCCAATTTGAGCATCAGTAAAATTGTTGCTATTCTGAAAGGATATACAACATTCTGGATATGGCGGAAATATCCGTTGGAATTATCGGGAGATTTTTGGAAGGAGCATACATTTTGGACAGATGGATACTTTGTGTGTTCTGTCGGGAATGTATCAGAGAAAATACTGAAGGAATATATTGAGAATCAGGGATGAAAGTTTGTTCCACATATAAGGTCAGGTTGACTAAGGGAAACGAAGTCTTCTCTTATACAGTGGAACTTTATCGTAAGGCTGTGGACTTTTTTATTAACGTGATGCGGAGCCGTCCTGAAGTCATAGGCGAATGTAGCACTGGTCCTCAGGCTGTAAACCGAATCGAACGGTTGACTGTCCCTACTGCAAAACGCCCTGAAGTTCCATATGATTTTTCAGCGAAGTTCTACAAGTTCCCCTGTTACCTCCGTCGTTCGGCGA
>JBJEBN010000050.1:0-8037 GCA_051870095.1 Candidatus Cryptobacteroides sp.
GCGATCCTTATTGGGGAAATGATACATGGGATGTCAACTACCAGTTCTGGGGATGGGCTTATTCTCCTGCCGGAAGCACTAATATATCTGTGATAGATGCAGGTAAATCGGTAAGTGTCAGGCAACCGTCCGAATATCCAAGCAAAGGAGAGTATATCGATTATCTTCTGTCATATATACACAGTGAGCCTGCTCTCGCCAGTGAGGATGAGCATAGAAAGTCAATACCCCTTGCCTTCGAGCATGCCATGACTATGGTCGATATCTATCTTTATAGGGATGTTTCAATGACTGACAACGAGTCAGCATCACTACGTGTTGAAATAGTTGTGAATGAACTGACTTTAGGAACGATTTTCAATGTGGGGCAACTCAGTTGCAACAGTCACGCTTTTCGCAGTTCAGATCAGAAACAGAATGTCTGGTCGGTGGTAAGCAAGAGTGGGGATGTTAAATATACACTGAATAATATTCCCAATAGTGAAATCAAGTTAAGGAAAGCTGCAATTGCAGAAGCTCCAAAGATGAGATTCATCTCGATACCGGTGACCAATGCCGATATGCTTCCGAATGACCGCTACAAATTGAAGGTGAAATATACTGTCACGGTGACCAATACCCTAACAAGTGAGTCATCCAGCAATACTTACACTGAGACTTTTGATCTTTCTGCGGTTACTTCAGCCTGGCAGAGCGGTCACAGAGTCAAGTATGAGGTATGCATAAGTAGCGGCATTGAACTCACTGGAAGCATTGTGGATTGGATAGATGTTGAATATGTGGAAGGCGTTGTTTTGCCGGATAAAAAATAATATACTTTGGAAATGAGATTGAAACGATACATAATTATTCTTTTGCTGATTGCTCTGTCTGTCTCCTGTGTGAAGGAAGAAGGATTGGAGCCTGGCAACAATGATATTGTTCTCAAGGCTAAGGTGGAGAGAATACAAATCTCTACCAAGGGTGACGGAGCCCTGAGTCCTGATTATTCAAAAAATATGTACTTAGGCCTTGTCCGAATTGATGAGAGTGATGCCGCCTATCCAGCAGAAGGCTTCAAGGCCAGTTCGGCCGTGGGACCGCTTACAGCAACGATGGAAGGAGAGGATATTGTCAAACCGATAGTTTTCAATGAAGTTTATCAGACATTCTACAATGACAAGGATCATGTAAAGTATGCTTCCTGGTATCCTTGGTACAAGAGTGCTTCCGATGAGACCACAGGCAATTGGAAGTATGACAAAGCCAATGCAATAGTGACATATCCGGATATAGACGGTACCACAGATATCCTTTACGGAACCGTGACTGAAGGCCGAAGGGATAAGGATTTCCCGACTATAGAATTCAATCATGCTCTCTGCAAGTTCCGTATCCAGGCCTATGCCATGGAGGCGTATGATGCTGGTGGTAACCGCCTTACAAGCACCATAGAGAATTGGGGAGCAATCAAGGATATTACGGTTACGGGACTCCCGAGCACGTGCTATATTGCCTTGCCGACGCGTGGTACATCTTCTGAATATACTATATCCTATTCTTCAGGCGAAGATGGTGTAAAAAATTACGTTCTTTCAAATATTCTTGGTCTTGGAGAGGGCGTGAATATCCTGAATGAACTTACCGAAGGATGGAACAGTAAGCAAATTCTCGGGCAGTTCATGGCACCGCCACCAACCGACGGGGTGTTGCACATAGACATCAGTACTTCAAAATCTTCGGCAACCCAGGGTATTACCATCGCCCGTGACTTCAAGGCCGGACATCACTATGACGTAGTTCTTCGTTTCTCGGATCATGGCCTTATCAATTGTTCTGTCGAGGTCGGGGGATGGAATGTGGATGAGACTCCGATAGAGGAAATTGCAACCGGTGAGATCTTCTACGACCTTGGCGCTGATGAGACAGCTAACTGTTATATGGTATCATCTTCAAACTACAATTACTCATTCTTGGCAAATGTCAAGGGTAACGGAGATTTGGGAGCCTATAATGGACAGAATATCAATCTTGCTCCGAATTATGCAGATGTGGTGTGGATGGACGAATCGCTCAAGGATTATTTTGAGCTCAGAAGCCATAATTTGTCAGAGGGAAGAGTGATTTTTTCCGTTAAGAATCCGGACCAGGTAAATAACGGTAAAGTGACCGGACATAAGCTTAAGGCCAAAGGAAATGTTCTGATAGGAGTTTATTCCGATGAGTCCAAGAGTCAGTTACTCTGGACATGGCATATCTGGGTTACCGATAAACCTGATGAACAGGCCTACAACAATGGTTTCATAGTGCAGGACCGGAATCTGGGGGCTCTTGCCTCTCAGAATGCCGGAGGAGAAGATTCCGATGGACTTTATTACCAATGGGGCAGACCGACTCCTTTCCCTATGCGTAATACTCTTTCTTCCTCATTTGATATCAATGTTAATCCAGGTGGAGTCGAAGAAGCAACAATAGAGACCGCTATCGGCAATCCGGCATATTTTTACGGGAAAGGCGCTTTTGACGAGACGGGTGAGAGAAAACGCCTCTGGGGATGGACCTCGGAATCCGATGAATATACAAAAACCATATACGACCCTTGTCCTCCGGGCTACCGTGTCTCATCCAATAAGATTTGGACGGAGATTGATTTCTCCGAAACAAGGAAGAACCTTCCTGGGAATATTTGGGCTCATGAGTTTACTGTAACGCATAAATCCGGTACTACGATTTACTATCCTATGGCTGGCCTGTATCATGTAAATGCTGGCGCTCTTACCTCTGATTACTATTGGAGCGGTAAAACTGGAACAACAATTCCGGAAAAGGCTGGTGCCTACTTGTGGTCATCGACCTATAATGAAGCGACAGATTGTGCATATTACAAAGAAATGCTTCAGAAGAAGGATGGGAAAGGAAATCTCACTTTGGTGGTCAGCGCTACTAATGACCCTGCCCTGAAAGGCTCTGCAATGTCTGTAAGGTGTGTAAAGGTCAATTCAAAAGCACATGTCACTAACTTGAGCGAAGCCCAGACTGCCAATTCCTACATTATCAGTTCTCCTGGATATTATAAGTTCAATGCTTCAGTCAGAGGAAATGGAGTGGGACAGCTCGTAGGTTATGACGGCTCTTCTTCTTTGGATATTCGTGAGGGTTCTCCGGTTAGTATAAAGAGTGAGCTGGACCATGTGGACTTCCTGTGGTGGCAGGGAGATTTAGCTGATGGCAACAATCTGGCTCCGGTCAAAAATATTTCCCTTGTCAATGGAGGAAAGCCTGATGCTGACGGCTTTGTCAAATTCAATGTCGCTGAGTTGCCAAAGGGGAATCTGATTTTGGCTGCATACGATGGCCGTGGCGAAATCTTGTGGAGCTGGCATTTATGGTTTACGGATACTCCGAAACTTATGAAGTGTCATGATTATGTTGTCATGGACCGCTTCCTCGGTGCTACTTACGCTCCTTCCAAAGATCATACGTCAGCCCTGACTGAAGTCAGTTCAATCTCCGATGCCAATCTTGCGGCTTCGTTTGGCCTTTATTATCAGTGGGGACGTAAAGATCCGTTCCCCGGGCCTTCCATTTCTTCTCTGACTGATTATGCTACCACTACTTGCAATAGTTGGTGGAAATACGAAAATGGTTCCTGGAGTGCTGCAAAGGCTGCTCTTGATGCCGTTGCGAATGGAGATAACCAGACCATAGCCTCAATAACCGCATCACCAACCACCTTCAGCAGTTGTGATGAGACTTATTCTTCTGATATTTCAAGTTATGTTCTTGGCTCCGACTTTACTCAAGCCAATAATATAGAGAGGCGAGCAGTCACCATTAGCAATACTACTGTGAGCGAAGCTCTTTGGGGATATTATTCGGCCAGCGGCTTCGGCGTTACTACATCCAAGACCATGTATGATCCATGTCCTCCGGGTTATGTCGTTTGTTATTATCTAATCTGGAGAACAGCTGACGGTAATCAATCTGTGGGTAACTACTATTCTTCTCATGACCAGTCTTGGTATGGAGTTAACAGCTCGTACACTGAAGGAATAGCCAACAAAGGATTTCTGTTTGACCCATCACGATTTTCCGGTGCGGGATTCGATTCAATATGGTACCCTTTTACAGGTTATCTGGATCCGCAAGTTAACGAAAATCAAACAGCTCCGACTTACAAGCGGGTAAGAGTACAAGGACATTTTTATGCATCAACACCAGCCGGCAAGGGTGGGCGTAGTTTTATATATAATGAGGTAGGAACCGGGACTGCTATGGCTCGCATCAATGGTGAATGGAATGGAGTCGCGACTTCCTTCGGTTTTCCTGTACGCTGCCAAAAACAATAGATTATTATGAACAAGAGATATTACTGCATATTATTCTTCCTCCTTGTCTTTTCTGCCTGTACAAACAGGGAGTTGGATATTGATATACCGCAATCAGGAACAGGTGACTCGTCTATCAATCCGTCCTGCAATGGATACTGGATGCAGGGAGGACTGCCTGTTACCAAGGCTCTTGTGAATAATAAGACCACGGTAAGTCTGGATGCGAATTTCCTTCGTATTGACGAGGAAACACAGGATTATTCCGTCAACTATCAATTTGATTATGATCAGAGATATGCCACAAATTGGGAGAAGTCATATATTATAGAGGGAACGGTCATTTCATCTCCTGACAGAGAGGGAAGACGTTCCATCTATTTGAACCCCGTCCAGGCATATAAGTCAATTACAGACGGGACTGATTTAAATAATAAAATTTTCCACCATACACGAATGGTTGGATGGTACCCCAAGACTTGCGAACTGATAAAGGATGGCGATGACAAGGCTGCCATTACGATGTTCAATTCTTATAAAAACAGTCTGGGTGCTGACAAGGTTTATAAAGCAGAGAATGACAGTGTTTTCATCAAGTTCGAGAATCTGAACGGAGAGAAGGACATAATGGTTAGTGATATGATAGAAGCCCAACAGTATCATTTGGATACTGATACTGGTATTATTCCTTGTGGAAAGGCAGGAGTCAGTCCCGGACCTCACCGCCAGCCTTTCGGATATAATGAGTCCGATCCGGCTTATGACAATACTTTCCAGTATAAACACTATATGTCAGCTGTCCGTATCTTCGGTTACAGTGAAGAGAATACTGCTCAGGTTATCAGCATGTGGGGACATATCAGAAAGGTGGTTGTTGCCGACCAGCCTTCGACCTGTTATGTCGGTCTCCCTATGACTTTGGAAGGGACTACCAACAGGAGTGCTCATACTAAAAAAGCGAAGTTCGACGGAACTTGCAATTTCGATATAGTCAAGACTGAAATATTCGGAGGTGACCCGAACTCTTCTGACCCTGAAGACCATTTGGTAGCACCTGACAATCCGACATTGGAAGGATATGGCAAGGATAATATGCTGTATCTTGGCTATGCCCTGATTGCTCCTGACTATGCCGGATATGACCTTAAGTTAGATGTGCATACGGATTCAGGTATTTATCGTGTCACTATTGATAATGCCAATTTCAAAGCTGGTACAATACATACGCTGCATCTTAAATTTGAAACTACCGGCAGTATTGCAGCTATCGTTCTGGATGATGCGAGTGGTGTGTATTATGACCTCACAACAGGTGAAACTTTCAATGTGGCCGGAGTTGACCAGATTGCTTACAAGTATGCCAATTGTTATGTGATTCATAGCGGAATCAAATATGATTCAGATAATAACGGTGTGGGTGACAAACTATATGACGGTTTCTGCTTTTCTGCAACCAAGGTCGGCAACGGAATGCAGTACAGTGGATTTTTCCCGGAAAGTGTTGATATTAAGCCAGTCAGGGCTGGCTTGATATGGGAGGAAATTGAGGGTACTATCACCGATGTATCTTTGATGTATGGATATGTCAGGTTCAAGTGCTCAGCGTATGATAAGGGTTCCAAACCTTGTAATGCAGTCGTCGGTGTATTTGACAAATATGGCAAAGTCTTATGGAGTTGGCACATCTGGATTACCCACGATGCTCCAGAATATGTGGACTTTAATGTAGGAAGCACAACAGTCTCTATAATGAACAGGAACTTAGGTTCCAGTGTTTATTATCCTGATACGGATACGAATTGGAGTACAGATGCCGAGGCAGCTGTACTGGGTACTTATGGAATGTATTACCAGTGGGGAAGAAAGGACCCTTCCATGATGCCGCCGTCAAGTGATTACCGGCCAATGTCAACGGAGACGGCCATTTATTATGATGCCTATGCCTTCGAAAACAATAGCTGGAATCTGCTGATGCTGTCCCAGCCTACTATGCAGGATGCAATAGAGAATCCATCGTCCCTGATTCTGCCTACTTCCATTGCTGTGGGCTACAAATACGACTGGCTGTATAATTCTTCAAGCAATCTTTGGTCTTATGGTTCCGATGGGCTGAAGACTATCTACGATCCGTGTCCATACGGATATAAAATGCCTAATTCCGAGATTGATGCTCTGTTTTCGGCCTCGACATATGTTGGAACTATCACCGACGGTGGCTCTGAAATGTCATATAGTGATGGGCATATTCGTACTTACATACTCAATAGTTCCAACTTGGGTGAAAAACCTGTAGGTATGTATGTCAATCAGGAAACGCGTAACGTGTTCTTCCCGTTCTCCGGGTACAAAGGTGTGGACAGGGGTATGTCTTCTCTTACTTGTGCGTGGAAATATGTCGGAGAAAAGGGAGATTATATGTCATCTTCCGTGATGTCAAGCGGTCACAGATCCAGGGTATATCTTTCTTCTGCCACTTCATGGACCGAGACCGGTGCCGATGGTGGTTCCGCGTACTATTCGGCAAGCGGTCATTATGTGCTTGATGAAACAAACAGGAGAACTGCCGGAAGCGTCCGTTGTGTAAAGGATGAGGTCTTCGCTTCCATTTCCATAGAGATGACTCTTGACAAGGACTCTTACAATGTCGGGGATGACGCTCGTATCTCATATTCCGTAATTTCAGTCGGTGTCAAAGATGACTTGTTGAACAATCTTGAATTCTCAATTGAATATGAGTATGTTGATTTCAAAGGGGCGCGAATTGAAGATGCTACTTCAACAGTCGGCAATTATCTTCCTTATGGCACCATTTCTCTGCCATCGGATAAGAGCGGAACGAGTATTATTACGATCCGAAAGTTCACGTCAGAGCCTAAGTATTTGAAAGTATATTTCATTGTAAAGAATGAAGGTACAATCCGAGCATCAAAGACATTGTTGATCCCTCTTTCAAATTCATCATGGGATTCCTATCAGCGTTATGAAGCAACGGGCAATGCCGGCAATGGTAATGACGTTCAAAATACAGAAAGTCTTGATACTTCAAATCCATTTATCTTCACTTTTAAGAATTCTGTAAGAAAATTCATGCAATTTAATGAATCTGGTCCTATTATTGTCGATAATACTGATCCATCATCTACTTTCCTCAAATCCTGCTTCTTCTATCTGGAGGAGCTTGATACAAAAGCTACAAAATCCCCTTATGCGAATGTCGGTTCTTGCTATATCAAATTCTACGATTCTGAAAGTGGTAAAACTTACTATCTCAAACGTACTGAATATCTCTGGGGATATGGAGTTTCATTTACTACCGTGAAGTCCGAAGCTACGAAAATTTATATATCTTCGGACTGGAATTCCTACTATCAGGATTATGTAGACCTAATTGATGCAGATGGCAACTATCTCTATTACAATTCAGGCCAAAAACGCCTGCAGTTTGATGGTTCTTTCGCTGGCAATCTCTATCAGTGGTATATACACAAGGGTATGTTGTAACGGTATCGGAAAACTGATGCGGACTCTTGCGGTAATCACGGAAGATGGATTTTGAGAACACAGTGATTCACAAAACCGAAAAGGCTTTGTAACTGCAACAAAAATTACTAACTTCGCAAAGTTAATGACGCTTGGACGGCAATGGTTCAGCGAAGCCGCTTTTGTCATGTCGAGCATAGTACCTTGTTGTCATGTCGAGCGAAGTACCTTTTGTCATGTCGAGCGGAGT
>JBJEBN010000050.1:8137-13862 GCA_051870095.1 Candidatus Cryptobacteroides sp.
AGTACCTTTTGTCATGTCGAGCGGAGTCGAGACATCTGCTAGATATCCATCCGCTCCGCATGGCCGTAATGACAGATAAAGAAGTAATTTATTTATATATACAATTTTTGTTATGGTAAAAGTAAATCTTGGAGGTTGTAGCTCCTTCGTAAAAGATGCAGACTACAAAGCTTATGTTGAAAAGGCCCTGGCCGCTCTCGATGTCCTTGAGGCCGAGACAGGCAAAGGAAACGATTTCCTCGGATGGAAACATCTGCCTTCCGGTACACCGGAGTCGCTCATCGTTGAGTGCGAGCAGATTCGCGACAGCTGGAAAGCAAAGGGTATCGACCTTGTAGTCGTGATTGGAATCGGAGGCTCGTATCTTGGTGCAAAATGCGCCATCGAGGCTCTTTCACATTCATTCGTCAACAGTCTGAAAGGAGAGAAGAAAGCTCCTCAGATTGTTTTTGCAGGTCACAATCTTTCAGAGGAGTATATCAGCGAGCTGATGGACCTCATGAAGGAGAGGAACTGCGCGGCAGTAGTCATTTCCAAGTCAGGTACTACCACTGAGCCTGCAGTCGCTTTCCGCCTCATCAAGCAGTACATCGAGCAGACCTACGGAGCCAAGGAGGCTTCTGAGCGTATCGTGGCAGTCACTGATGCTCACAGGGGAGCTCTCAAATCACTTTCTACCCAGGAAGGTTACAAGACATTCGTTATCGAAGACAATGTAGGTGGACGTTTCTCAGTCCTCACTCCGGTCGGCATCCTTCCGATTGTGCTCGCTGGATTCGATATCAGGGCCATGCTCAAAGGTGCAGCAGAGATGGAGGAGGTTTGCGCAAAGAGGTGCGAGTGCAACCCTGCAGTACAGTATGCTGCCATGCGTAACCTTCTGTATGACAACGGAAAGGCTATAGAGATCCTCGTATCCTTCAACCCTAAGCTCCAGTATCTCGGTGAGTGGTGGAAACAGCTCTACGGCGAGTCTGAAGGCAAGGAAGGCAAGGGCATTTTCCCTGCATCGGTAAGCTTCACCACAGACCTTCATTCAATGGGTCAGTACATCCAGGACGGTGTGCGCATGCTTATGGAGACCGTTGTCACCGTGGAGAACAGCAACCGCAGCATGACCATCGCTGACGACCCTCAGAACCTTGATGGTCTCAACTTCCTTACAGGCAAGCATATAGAGGAGTGCAACGCAATGGCTGAGCTTGGAACCAAGCTTGCTCATATCGACGGCGGTGTGCCTCAGCTTTCCGTTTCAATCGAGCGTATCAACGAGTACAACCTCGGCGGTCTCTTCTATTTCTTCGAGAAGTCCTGCGGTATAAGCGGTTATATACTCGGAGTCAATCCTTTCGATCAGCCGGGTGTAGAGGCTTACAAGAAGAATATGTTTGCTCTTCTCGGCAAGCCGGGTTATGAGGCTCAGGCGCAGGCTCTTCAGGAGAGGCTTGGCAAATAGTTTGGCATACCCTTTGCAATTAGACTGGCACGGTTAGTTTAGTTGTTATTATAGGGTGATAGTTATCGGGATGGTCGGTTTCCGGCCTTCCCGATATTCGATTTATGAATAATTTAAGTTTCACACTTGCGAAACTTGATTGGAAAATACTATGTCAGAAAAACCAAAGAAACTATATCCCTTCCGATTCAAGCCGACTGAATTTGAAAGACCATGGGGAAAAGAAACATGGACGGCAGCCGACATGGGCTTCGCCTACTCGGAAATCGAGAACGGCTGGCTTAGCGGCAATTCCATGTCCGACCTCATGGAAACCTATCTTGAAAGGGTAGTAGGGGAGAATGTATATCAATATTATGGAAGACAGTTCCCGGTCCTGGTCAAATTCCTCGAGATAGACGGGACCATGCCTCTGACAGTTAATCCGGACGACTCCGTGGCAATGGAACGCTATGATTCCCTCGGTACGGCAAAGCTCTGGTATGTCGAGGATGCGTCGCCCGATGCACGGCTCCGAATAGGATTCAGAAGGGATGTGACGGCAACCGAATTCTATGAGAAATGCATGGACGGCACTGCCGATGACCTCATGACTGAAATCGTACCCCGCAAAGGACAGCATTATATGATAACGCCGGGCACGGTACATTCTGCAACCGGACGGCTGAAAATTGTCTGCATCAGCGAATCTTCCGATGCCAATTTCACGCTCTGCGACCCGGCACTCCCTCAGGAAGACAAGGAAATGCAGATGCTGCAGATTGCCGAAGCGATGGACTTCATCGATTTCTCGAGGGCAGGGGACTGCACGCTAACAGCTGACGAAGGCCCATTGGCAACGGCTTTGGTCGAACGCCCTGAGTTCAATGTGACAAGAATCAATCTCTCCGATCCTCTCCATATCTACACCGAGAAATTCGAGAGCTATATAATATATGTATGCCTCGAAGGCGAAGCATCAATCCAGTATTCTGCTGCAAATGACTCCGGTGAAACGGTGACGGAGAACATTGTCCTGTCACGGAACGGGACTGTCATGATTCCTGCCGAGCTTCCTGATTTCCTGCTCGTGCCACGCGACCGTTCCACTGTCCTGCTTGAGGTCGTAACCCGTCCTTGTGAGGATGTGGACGGATATATTGATCCGAATACGGAACCTTTCCTCGAAGGTGAGGACTATGGCGGTGTCGAGGATGACACTGAGGCAGAGGAGGAAGATGATTCCGATGAACCAGTTTACAGCTGATATTGCCATGGATGAAGTAAGAATAGACAAATATCTTTGGGCCATCCGTGTCTTCAAGACAAGGAGCGAGGCCACCGATGCCTGCAAGGGCGGAAAGATCAGGGTCAATGGTGCCGACATCAAGCCGTCGAAAGGCGTGAGGAGGGGAGATGTGATTACGGCACGCAAGGGCGCAGTCGTATATACATATAAGGTACTCGAACTGATTGACAAAAGGCAGGGTGCCAAACTGGTTCCGAACTATGCGGAGAACCAGACTCCTCAGCATGAACTTGACAAGCTGAGGGCTCCGGTGGAGACATTCTTCCTGAAACGCGACAGGGGAACAGGGCGTCCTACCAAGAAGGACCGCAGGCAGATGGAGTTGCTTTGGGAGAATCTTGATTTCGAAGTTCCGGATGACATAGCAGAGAGAATTGCTGCTGATTTCGAAGTCCCGGATGACATTGCAGAGAGAATTGCTGCTGATTTCGAAGTCCCGGATGACATTGCCGGCGCTCTGCGCCTTCAGGGGGAATAAAAAATAAATGGTGGCTGGATACATATATCCAACCACCATTCTTTATTTTTGCAGGAATGCTACTTCTTTGCAAAATAGCGTTTGTAAAGACCCTGGAAGCCTGCACCGTGGCGAGCCTCGTCCTTGCACATCTCGTGAACTGTATCGTGGATGGCATCAAGGTTCTGCTGTTTTGCGAGAGTTGCGATTCTCTTCTTGTCCTCGCAAGCGCCCTGCTCAGCAAGCATCCTCTTCTCAACATTGGTCTTGGTGTCCCAAACGCACTCTCCGAGGAGCTCTGCGAATCTTGCAGCGTGCTCAGCCTCTTCGAAAGCATATCTCTTGAAAGCCTCGGCAATCTCAGGATAGCCTTCCCTGTCTGCCTGACGACTCATTGCAAGGTACATTCCCACCTCGCCGCACTCGCCGTTGAAATGCTCGCGAAGACCTTTGATAATCTCAGGGTCAACACCCTTTGCTACTCCAATCTTGTGCTCGTCAGCCCAGGTAAGGTCACCTGCAGTCTCAACGATTTCCTCGAATTTGTCAGGTCCTACATGACAGATTGGGCACTCTGCCGGAGCGGCGTCACCTTCATGGATATATCCGCAAACTTTGCATCTGAATTTCTTTGCCATAATTCTTATTCTTTAAATGTTAATAAATTTGAAATTTTCAAAATTGATACATTATGCAAATTTAAATAAAAAATCGATATTGACAATGGACGGGAAACATTTTTTCGACTCACTCATAAAAATACCTGATGTTGAATCCGAATGAAATATATGGATTGAAATCATGCCCGAGATTTCTTTCCAGAACCTTGATGGCTTTCTCCTTTGTCTTGTCCTTCATGTCCATTTTCTTCACTTCCTCTATCAGCCCGGGAATCTGCTCTGCCCTGACCATTGTGACACTCGGCTTGAGTACGAAGCTGATAGGCATGTACACGCCGTTGCCTGCATTGCGGGCCTCGCACCGGAGCACCTCTCCCTCCCAATGGAAAAGCTGGACCTTCAGTATTCCCCAGTCATCCTCCACGATATGGACATTCGCACTGACCCTGTTCTTTGAATCCGCCCATCTGATCACATCAACCAGCTTGTCACCATATTCGTATGTTCCTTCAAGGGTGAATATGTGATCTTTGGAAAATTTCTCTCCCCAGTTGGTGGTCTCTCCATAAATTATTTCAAATAGATCTATGAGTTCGAAGATTGACAATATGTTCTTCTCCACATTCTTCGGCAGAGGCTGGCCTGTCTTGACCATCCTGTGGTCATAATCCTTGGCCCTGCCGTTTCTGACCTGCCGTTTCAGACTTACCGATGCCGAGAGGTCGTCATTGTTCAGACAATATCTGACGAACGGGCCGAAGCCGTTGACTGCCGCAGCGAATTTGGCAAGTCCTACAGTACCTTTGGGAAGGACTTCATTGACAATCGTAAGTCCATGTGATGCAACGTCATAGCTGATATCAGCCTTGTAGTTGAGCTGCTTCTTCCTGTTCTTCTTGCTCTGGGCCCACAGCTTCGTGAGAACGAACTTTGCCGGATCCATTCCGTCCGGAGTCACATAAGCCGCGGTGAGCATCAATGCCTGAGGTACGAGTATGACGTCTTCCACCTCCACGTTTGCGCTTCCTCCCACGAATTCACGGTAGGTGGTAGTATATCCAATCCTTGAATACTCAAGAACCACATCTCCGTCATCGGGAATCTTCAATACATAGTACCCGTCTTCGTCAGTCAGGGTACCGGTTCCGCAGGCCTGGCAGTACACCATAACGAAATCGCCTTCCGTGACTGTTGTGTCGCGCAGGAAGACCCTCCCGCTGAACTCCCTTGCCAGGGCTGTGCTGCAGAGTAAAATACATGAAACAATAAGTGCAATCCTTTTCATTCTGTTCGTCTTTCAGAAAAATTCCGACTAATTTAGGGAATATTGCGAACAATGTGCCGAAGTCAATCCAAAAGATAAAAATCACAGTTCTTACGAAGAGCAGGACAAAATGTCATGCTCAGCGCTTGCGGAATTCCGTCGGTGACACACCTGTCTCCTCGCTGTCCTGATGGCCTCACGGTAAAGTTCGATGACCGTTTCGTTGTAACCTGTGCGGTAAACCGGTCTTTCGACCGAGAAGAATCCGGCTTCCACCCTGTGGTCGATATTGGCTCCGTTGAAGCCTATCCAGTATTCGCTCCATCCTGTTTTCGGGTCTGGTGAATATGAGTGCCATTCCCCATTGTAAGCCCCCATTTCTTGTCCTGCCGGTTCTCGGCTATGTATTTGATGCTGTCTGCCATCGTTGTCGGATGTTGAAGGTTGCACGAAGATAGCTATTTTTCTTCAATTCCTATCCTGGGTGTCAGTGCTTGCCGCCTTTCCGAGGGTGTCGCCAGGAATGTCATAAGTAAAAAATCCCGCATCACTGCGGGATTTTTCGGTTAGTTAGTAGTGTAGTGTATTCCCTTTTGGGATGATTAATTATTAGTGGTTAGAAACATCTTGATGACATAAA
>JBJEBN010000051.1:0-2587 GCA_051870095.1 Candidatus Cryptobacteroides sp.
TAAATCACGAAAAAGCCCTTTGAAAATCAATGGGTTGGAGAAGTGAACGCTTACTCAGAATCTATGGAATGTGGAACGGTCGTTCCGTATCACAAAGGGAACTTTGGATGTCAGACCTATGTTCCACTTTACCCCTCGAAGGATAGAGGCACATGTCTGCATATGCTTTGTGGCGCTGAAAGTATACAAGGAACTTGAAAGGCTGCTGAAGCTGTCAGGATGCCCATACTCTGTTGATGAGGTCCTGAGAATAGCAGAGACGGTTGTCACCATTGAAATCGCTCGCCCGGAGAACAATGACACAGTAACAAAAACCCTCTGCCTCACTAAGGAGGAGAGGGCAATATCTTACCTCATCGAAACCGATGATTGGCTCAATCTCTGATTTGGGTGACGCAATGATAAAGTCAGGAAACTGCTTTTCTGGACCGCACCCTGTGGGGGCGCCTGTATGAATCTGCAATCGGAGCACATATCATGAGTTATTCTTATGCAGGAAACTACAATGTTTACTACTGGAGAACCAATCTTGGATGTGAGGTCGATTATGTGCTGGAAAGAAGAGGAAAAATTGTTGCACTCGAAGTAAAAAGCAATGGGGATACAGGCAATATAGGGCTCTCCGAATTCAAAGACCATTACAGCCCGTACCTTGCGCTCGTTATCGGTGAAGGAGGTATGAGTGCGGAGGACTTCCTGAGCACTGATCCTGCTGACCTGTTCAAGTAAACCTTCTCAAGGTACTTGCATGCAGTTTCAATGATGTTGTCACGGGACTGTGCGGCGATGGACGGGTCGAGATGGACATCGTAATCGGGAGCGATTCCGGAATCTATGGAATTCCTGGACATGTCCAGGGTGTCGCCTTTGGGAAATGAGAACAGCCAGCCGTTCGGGAGTTCCCTGGTCACCGGAAAACCGGCACCTCCGCCAGTGTGGCAGCCCATCGTCACCACACAAGGATTCTGCTTCATGCACAGTACAAAATAATTTGCAGCTGAGAAAGTGCAGCCATCAATGAGGATTACAACTGGAATGTCTGCCCATCTGTATCTGTCTGAGGGACTTATCTCGCAAGGAAATGTTTTTGTTTCCGCTTCAATAGAAGCACCGAAAGTGTTGTAGCCTATCAGCGTCTTCTCGGAATAGAAATGGGAAGCCATCTCCTCTGCCAGCAATGCATTGCCTCCATAATTGCTCCTTATGTCTATTATTATCCCGCCCGCACGTGAAAACACAGCATCCAGACGTCTGTAATTGTCCTCTGTGAATATTTTGCTGAAACTTGGATATCTAAAATATGCAATGTCCGTATCCGGAATGAGTCCGAACAAAGTTGTCTTGCCGATATACTGCGGCTGGGGCAGGACATACCTTATCAATGAATCCTGGAAATCCTCACGGCGGCCTTCCCTCCATGTCATGCATTGGTATGCGCCATACTGCGAGCCAAGGGCCAGATGTCCGTCCTTCAGGCTGTCGGACAACTCCTTGAGAAGTTCGAACAGAAAAGAATCATTCCGGGCAGCCAAAGCCCTTTCCCGGAAAACGGACTTTAACCGAGGCCATTCTCCGACGCCGATATTGCTGAAGCTGTATTCCTCTTCCAATATATTGCAGAAACAATCGAAATTCCGGGCGATGTCCATGTCAGCCTCAACACACGTAGGCAGGACCTCGCATGAACAGAGGACCAAAGCGACCAATACCGTTATGATATGCCTTGGTGCCATGACAATCAATCAAAATATGGTGATCCCGAAGCTGTCCTGTTACGAAGCACAATTTCCACAATCACGCCCATCTGGACACCTAAAGACTTGGTATAGAACTGTATGCCACCAGTATGCCACCAATGATGATCGTGCATCATGGCAAGCCTCAGACTGACAGATCGAAGATGGAAGTCAAGCCATAGAGAACCCCTTATTGCCTGATTGTTATGGAAGGACGAGAAATGGATGGCTTCTGCCCATGCGTTCCTCCATACAACCTGAGCAGCAGTCATTCCATAATCGGGAACGAACATCAGACCAGCGCAAGGAACAGACCCAGTCCATCCCGTACTGAGTGACCATGACGGGAAATCAAATCGATAGCAGATTCCTGCCGACAGGGCCAACTGGAGCGAAGCATCGACCGACAGGGAGTTGTTCATATATCTGGGGGCTGATTTCCAGCCTCCGTTTGCTTCCAGTACAGGGCCGAACTTTATCCGCAGATTCTCCGCCGGGCAGAAATTGCAATGCGCTCCGTAACCTATCAGAAAATCATAATTGCTTATCAGATTGGTTATGGCGGGATTAACCAATATCGGAGCAATGGATAACCTGTCATAAAGCTCCCAGGACCACATCTTGCTTTTCTTAAAAAATGTCCCATGGTTGCCGTGGATGCCAACCGAAACCCCATGATATTGCATATCGCTCAACGAATGGTCAGCCAGCTGCATACTGCATACAGATATGCTCCATCTGTTCACTACGGTGCGGTCAGCCGTGTTAGGCGCAGCTGAAGCTGCAAGGCTGATTGACATAACTGCTGCAATTGCTACGATGCGTTTCATGGGATTCAATGAAAATTATAA
>JBJEBN010000052.1:0-13709 GCA_051870095.1 Candidatus Cryptobacteroides sp.
TATGAAATTTCAGACTTGGACAACATAAAAAACACTCGCATCTCGGCGGAAAGTGTCTTAATCAGTTAGATTCCGCCGAGATGCTAACTATTTTTATAAAAATAAAGCATCTGCATGTATGATTTTCTGAAACTCATCAGAGTAGTCATTCCTATTCACTTCGCTCGCTGAAATCAGTATCAGATGAATTGCCTGATCAGGTTTAAGTTCCTCTATAAATCGAGCGCGCTTATTCTGGATATTCTCGTTATACTCTGCACTTATAGTGAATTTCTCTTTGGTATATTTGATTTCACAAAGGTCAATCACATTATCGTTACGTTCAATAACCAAGTCTATTTGTGCGCCTTTCATATTTGAGTCGATAGATTCACTCTTCCAAGAACACACGTTGCTGATGATGCCCTCAATGCCAAGTGCTGCTTTAATCTGTGCAACATGGTGAAGACATACTCTTTCGAAAGCAAGGCCACACCAGTTATAATACAATGGGGTTCCCTGATTGTGTGACCAAAAATGTTCATCATTCCTCTCATTATTCTGCATAAACTTAAAGTAGAAGAGAGTGAACGGATCCATCAACTGGTAAATTGCATTCTTCTTCTTAAAACCGATATGGTTATACTTTCTTATGAACCCACAGTACTCCAGATCTTCGAGCATTGTACTGACATTACCGTTATCTGGTACACCAGCTGCAGAAATTATTTCATCGCGGGACAGGCCTACGCGTTTGGTTCCAAGAGCGCCTATAATCTTGATATATGGGTCTGGATTTCTAAACAATGAAGCATACAGGTCATCATATTCATTATGAAGGTCTCCATCAGGATTAAAGAACATATCATCGATATTCTGTGCAAGACTCTTGCCCCTGTCAATAAATGTCCAATAGAATGGAACTCCACCCATAATCATATAGGATTCCAGAATCTGACGTCTGCTCATGCCTAATTTGAAAGCCTCAGCATATTCCTCGCATTCCTTGAGTGTAAATGACTTGATATTGATTTTAGTGGTTACGCGACCTCTCAGACCCCCGTGATTTTTAATCAGTTTATTTATGATCCATGAAGTTGCTGAACCGCATACTATGAGCAGGATATCTTTTCTTCCTGACGCCCAGCCGTTCCAGAAATTTTCAAGAGCGGCAATGAAACCTGAATGAAGGGTATCCATCCAAGGCATTTCATCTATAAAGATCACTTTCTTGGAGGAGCAATCCTCTTTGATAAGATCTTTGAGTTGATCAAAAGCTTCAATCCACGTTTTAGGCAATGCTACTTTTCTGCCAGCATTCTTGAGTGAAGACTGCCAAGCCTTGAGTTGCTTTTTCATCGGTGAATTTGCGAGTCCCGCATGCTCGAATGTAAATGTATAGTTAAAGGTTTCCCTTACGAAGAATGTCTTGCCAACTCTTCGACGTCCATATACGGTTACAAACTGAGAATATTCTGATTCATATGCTTTAATCAGTTTCTCTTTTTCCGCTATTCTACCTATCATCATAACTGCTTCGTTTTGCACAAAAATAACAAAAAAATGTTCGCAACTCAGCGGAATCTATCAAAATTTTACACTTTCCGCCGAGATGCAGGCATTTAGGCATTGTCGGCACCAGGTTCCGCTTGGTTGAACAGACCAACCAAGGCTCTCAACCAGGCGACGGACACGCTTCTTAATGTTCTGGTTTTCCATTGCTACACGTCTCTTCTTTTGCTCTGGAGTCTGAGCATCACCGTATATTTCAGGGAAGACCAAAGTTCCTTTTACCGGAGGTGCTGCAATCTCATCTAGAATGACCTGTAATGCAGGAATAATCGGAATCACGCCAGTCTGAGTCCCATTCTTCCGGGTATCGTTTCTCAACGAAACAATTATACAGTTCCGTCATCTGATTAACTGTCAGATAGTACTTCTTACTCTGCGAACACATGAATCTGTTAACACATACGTACACAAGCATATACACACATTCCAAATTTGGCACACAACGTTAACTATTTCGTTTTGCTCAATAAAGCATTCTTCACTGAAGATGTCTGATGTTTCTTGTATTTTTTGAAAATTGTAATGAATTTTTAGGTAAATTGCATAAATTTTCATTGAAATGCAGAAAAATATATTGTATAGATTGTTTGGATTTGACAAAACCAGGAATGATGTCAGGACGGAGATTTTTGCCGGATTGACATCGTTTCTTACTATGTCATACATACTTGCGGTCAATCCCGGGATGTTCTCGATAATCGATGGCATGCCCCGGGGGGCTGTGTTCACCACCACGGCCATAGTTGCAGTCATAAGCACCCTTTTAGTGGCATTTGTTGCCAAAATGCCTTTCGGAATCGCTCCCGGAATGGGTTCGAACGCGTTCTTCGTCTTCACGGTATGCCTCGGAATGGGACACAGCTGGCAATTTGCACTTACGGCAGTACTGATTGAAGGTATCATTCTGCTTGCACTCACACTGACAAACCTGAGGGAAGCATTGGTGAACTCCATACCTGATTCCATCAAGAAATCCATCAGCATCGGTATCGGACTGTTCATAGCATTCGTCGGACTGCAGAACGGTGAAATAGTGGTCCATGACAGCTCGACTCTCCTTCGCCTCGGTGACCTGACTCAAGGAAGTGCCCTGCTGACAGTAATCGGACTCGTATTCACAGCAACCCTCGTGATACTAAAGGTCAAAGGAGGCATGCTGATAGGCATCCTGGTAACCACCATCATCGGGATTCCTATGGGACTCACCCAATACCAGGGTATAATGTCCACACCTGAAAGCATCTCACCGATTTTCTGTCAGTTCCAGTTCGACAGGATTCTGTCGGTCGATATGCTCGTAACTGTCTTCTCCTTCCTGTGCATCGACCTTTTCTCTCTGACAGGATCCGCCCTCGGTGTCTGCATGAAGACCGGAATGGCTGACAAGAACGGCAAAGTTCCTGGTCTGAAGCGCCTTTTCATAGCAGATTCGGTCGGCACCATAACCTCCGGAATCTGCGGTACGTCAGCAGCATGCACATTCATAGAAAGCACGTCAGGGGCACTCCAGGGCGGCAGGACAGGTCTTACATCACTCACCATAGCCATCTGTTTCGCAGCATCCCTGCTGTTCTCCCCTATATTCCTCGCGATACCATCCGCTGCCACAGCCTCCATATTGATCATTATCGGCACCATCATGTTCAGCGGGGTCAAGGACCTCCATACCGAAGATCTGTCCGAAGCAATACCTTCATTCATCACCATAGCCATCATGCCCCTTGCCTATTCGATTGCGGACGGCATACTCCTCGGCATCATCAGCTATGTGGTTCTTAACCTCCTGAGCGGAAAATTGGACAAACTCAATCCGGGAATGTATATTCTTGCAGCCATATTCGTACTCAAATATATTTTCCTGTAGCCATATCCTGTTAATTTCAACGATATTGATTATATTTGCAAGAATCGTCCAACAGACACAAGTCAAACAAACACATAATGGCACTTATAGACAACATCATCGCGCGTGCCAAGTCAGACAGGCAGCGCATCGTGCTCCCGGAATCTTTCGAGGAGCGCACAATCACAGCGGCCGACCAGGCCCTCAGGGACGGCCTCGCCGACATTATCCTTATAGGAAACCGTGAGAAAATCCTCGCATATGCTGCGGAACTCGGGCTCCAGAACATCGACAAGGCGACAATAATCGACCCTGAAACGAGCGAGAAGACAGAGCAGTACGCACAGCTTCTCTTCCAGCTCCGCCAGAAGAAAGGCATGACGATTGAGGTGGCACGCGAGACAGTTCTCAAGAACCCTCTCTACTTCGGATGCCTCATCATCAAGAGCGGCGATGCAGACGGCCAGATAAGCGGCGCCCTCTCAACCACGGGTGACACCCTGAGACCTGCTCTCCAGATTATCAAATGTGCTCCTGGCATCAGCTGTGTCAGCGGTGCCATGCTCCTGATAACCAAGACTCCGCAATACGGTGAGGAAGGCGTCCTCGTCATGGGTGACATCGCAGTAACACCTATGCCTGACGCAGCACAGCTCGCACAGATTGCAGTCTGCACGGCAAGGACAGCCAAGAGCGTTGCCGGATTTGCAGACCCTCGCGTGGCCATGCTTTCATTCTCTACCAAGGGATCTGCAAAACATGAGGTTGTGGACAAGGTCGTTGAAGCTACCAAACTCGCCAAAGAACTTGACCCGGAACTCAAGATAGACGGTGAACTCCAGGCTGATGCTGCTCTCGTACCGTCAGTGGGCCAGAAGAAAGCCCCAGGTTCAGAAATCGCAGGAAAGGCCAACGTACTCATCGCCCCGAACCTCGAAGTCGGCAACATCGGATACAAGCTCGTACAGAGACTCGGCAATGCAGATGCTATCGGTCCTATCCTCCAGGGTATCGCACGTCCGGTGAACGACCTCAGCCGCGGCTGCTCAGTTGACGATATCTACAAGATGATTGCCATCACAGCCTGCCAGGCCATGGATGCAAAATAAAAGGGATTTACCTGAAACGATTATTGAGGGGCTGATTCTAAAGCCCCTCTTTTAGTTCATTGAGCCTCCTATCAAATCAAGGATTTCCGCCGTGATTTCACTCTGGCGGCCCTTGTTGTACGCAAGAGTAAGCTCTGATATGAGATCTTTCGCATTGTCGGAAGCCACCTGCATGGCAATCGTGCGTGCAGCATGCTCAGATGCATTCGCGTCAAGAAGGACGGTATAGATTTTCATCATCAGGACCTGAGGCAGGAGGGCCTTCACGACGGACATGGCATCAGGTTCGAGAATATAGTCCACAGGCTCGGAGTCATCTTCGCTCTCATGCAGGGCAAGAGGCAGATAATTCTCCCTCACAGGAGTCTGGGACGCAGCTGAATTGAAATGTGTATATACAAGGATGACCTGTCCGACATCTCCGGACACGAAACTGTCCACAAGAGTCGAGGCAAGATCCACGGCATCGTCATAAGACGGCTTGTCAGCCATTTCCTGATAATCTCCGGCAAGCTCCAGACCTGATTTCCTCACAGCCTCGGCCATCTTTCGCCCTACAGCATAGACATCAATATCGGCCTGGGAATAACCGGCAGCCCTGAGCAACGAGACAGTCTCGTTGAATTTCTTGATTACATTGGCATTGAAGGCACCGCACAGAGAGGAATTGGAGGAGAATGCCACGACCGCCACCCTCCGGACATTCTCTATTGAAGGCAGAGCATCAGCTGCAACATCCTGAAGTACAGGAGAATGTCCTGTTCCTCCGAAGCCGAGTTCACTGTGCAGAGCCTTGTCGAGGTCATCGTCACGGAGCATTCCGGCAAGAATATGGTGCAGTTTCCTCTCATAAGGAAGCTTGCCGTTTATGGCAGCCTGGGCCTTGCGCAGTTTGGCCGAAGCCACCATTTTCATGGCGGAAGTTATCTTCAGCGTGTTCCTGACAGACGCGAGCCGTGTCTTTATTTCCTTCAATGATGACATCCGAAAACCCTTTTAACAACCTCTCAAACCGTTTACAATCGATGCAGCCTCCTTCTCGATGATTGCGAAGATGGCTGGATCCGTGCTTCCGTTTGACAGAGGAGTGAGCACATCCTCCTGACGGAAAGCCCTCAACTTGCTGAGGAATGCTGTCTGAAAATCATCCACAAGTTCCAAAGGCAGGTCCTTAAGCAGGCCCTTGGTACCGCAGTACAGCACGGCAACCTGCTCGCCTACAGGCATAGGCGAATATTGAGGCTGGACGAGAAGCTTGTTATTCTTCCTTCCCTTGTCGAGGGCAAGGGCTGTCACCGGGTCTAGGTCGCTGCTGAACTTGGAGAATGCCTCCAGTTCACGGTACTGGGCCTGGTCTATCTTCAGCGTACCGGCAACCTTCTTCATGCTCTTCTTCTGGGCACTTCCTCCCACTCGGGAAACCGAAATTCCGACATTCACGGCCGGGCAGAATCCCTGGTTGAACAGGTCTGACTCGAGGAAAATCTGTCCATCGGTAATGGAAATCACATTGGTCGGGATATAGGCGGACACGTCTCCGGCCTGTGTCTCGATGATAGGAAGCGCAGTCAGGGAGCCTCCTGCCTTCACCTTGCCTTTCAATGACTCCGGAAGGTCGTTCATCTTCTCTGCTACCTCCTGCTGGCTGATTATCTTCGCAGCCCTTTCAAGGAGCCTTGAGTGGAGATAGAAAATATCTCCCGGATAGGCCTCCCTTCCTGAAGGACGGCGCAGAATCAGGGACACCTCCCTGTATGCCACAGCCTGCTTGGACAGGTCATCATATACCACAAGTGCATGGCGTCCGGTATCCCTGAAATATTCTCCGATGGCAGCACCTGCAAAAGGAGCATAATACTGAAGGGCAGCAGGATCTGCCGCAGTTGCGGCTACTACAATGGTATAGTCCATCGCACCCTTTTCTGACAGGGTGTTTACTATGTTGGCCACTGTGGATCCTTTCTGTCCTATGGCTACGTAGATGCAATAGACCGGATCTCCATTGAGATAAGCCTCTCGCTGATTGATGATTGTGTCGATTGCGATTGCTGTCTTGCCGGTCTGACGGTCACCGATTATCAGCTCCCTCTGGCCCCTTCCGATAGGAATCATCGCATCTATGGATTTGATTCCAGTCTGGAGAGGTTCTGTCACCGGCTGTCGGAATATGACTCCCGGAGCCTTCCTTTCGAGAGGCATCCTGACCAGATCTCCCCCTACTCGTCCTTTTCCGTCGAGAGGTTCACCAAGAGGGTTGACCACCCTTCCGACCATCTGCTCACCCACATTGATGGATGCAATACGGCCGGTCCTGCGCACCTGCATGCCTTCCTTGACCATGTCTGTCGGCCCGAGAAGCACGGCACCGACATTGTCCTCCTCAAGGTTCATGACCACGGCCATCACACCGTTGTCAAACTCAAGCAGTTCATTGGCCTCTGCATTCAGCAGGCCGTATATCCTAATCACTCCGTCGCTCACCTGAAGCACATTGCCCACCTCTTCGAACCTGAGGTCGGTGTCAATCTCCTTCAGCTGGTTCAGCAGCACTTCCGATATTTCACTTGGACGAATCTGATCCATAGATTTTTCTTGAAAACATTAATAAAACTTCCTTACGGACATCATATTATACGTTTGTCCGTGTCTATGAGTTCCTTGCGCAGGATGCGGAAACGGGAACGGACGCTCGCATCAATCAGCTTGCCGTCCATGTCAAAGATGAATCCTCCGATTATGTCCGGGTCCTGCTTCGCCTCTATCCTCACATCCGCTCCTGTCCTTGCGGCGAAATCCTTTTCCATCCTCTCTTTGAGGTCTGAGGCATCGTAAGCGGTGACCAGATGGCCGACCTTGATATTGTTTGCCTTCCGGTACTGGTGGATGAACGACCACAGCATTCTGTCGAAGAATTCCATACGGGAATTGGTCTCCAGCAGGGAAATGAATCTGTCAAGTTCCGGTGCAGGAGGACATCCAAGCGCCATTGCAAGCACCTCCCTGCGTTTGCAAGCAGGAAGGTCCCTGCGCCTTGTCAGGACCTCCCTCATGAGAGGCACCTCCTCCATCGTCCGCATCAGGGAGCAGGCCTGGGAATATACTTTCTCCCCGGCACCGTTCTCCGTTGCGTACGCTAAAAGAGCCTTGGCATATCTTGACGCTATCGTTCCTTCATTCATGGCTATGACTTCACAGACTGGTTCCTTGCCTGATCAAAAAGCTTGTCAGCGAGCTGTCGCTGTGCATCGTCGGAAGAAAGCTCTTTCCGCACGATGGACTCTGCAATCGTAAGGGAGAGATATGCAACCTCCTTGCGGATTTCCTTCATGGCGGCCTCCTTTTCGGAATCTATCCTGACCTTGGCCTCTGCAACGATTCTGTCTGCCTCCTCCTTCGCCTGCTGCCTTGCCTGTCCGACCATCCTGTCCCTCTCCTGAGCCGCTTCCTGAAGCATGCGGGTACATTCCGCATTGGTACGGGCAATCATCTCCTCATGCTCTCTGGTGAGGGAGGCGAGCTTCTCATCAGCCTCTCTGGCAGCAGCAAGGGCATCATCGATTTTCTTCGTACGCTTGTCCACCATTCCCGTTATGACAGGAAATCCGAACTTGGCCAGCACGAAAAACACGATGGCAAAGATGATGGTCATCCAGAAAAGAAGACCGGTATCCGGCAACAACAAATTCATAAATCAAAGATTTAAAGAACAATAGCCATCAGACACGCAATGATTGCAAACAGACAGGCACCCTCCACGAGAGCTCCGATGATGATCATTGCTGTACGGATATTGCCTGCCGACTCAGGCTGACGGGCTATTGCCTCCATGGCAGAAGAACCGATCTTACCGATACCTATCGCTGCTGCGATTGCTGCCACACCTGCTCCGATTGCGCCGGCGGCCTTGCCAAGAACTGCGGTTGCCGCAGCTTGAAGAATAACAGTTGAAAGTAACATAATCCTATTATTTTAAGTTTATAATAATCTTGTCAGTGTGCTTCTTCCCTCGACATGCCGATAAACACTGCCGAAAGCATAGTGAACACATATGCCTGGATAAAGGCGACCAACAGTTCGAGGCAGTCCATGAATACTCCGAAAAGCATGGTCACCACCGTCATCGAGCCACATATCACAGGACCCATTTTGGCGGTTACGAATATGACGCTCACCAGTCCGAGTATCATGGCATGTCCTGCAAGGATATTGGCAAAAAGCCTGACCATCAACGAGAAAGGCTTGGTGAACATTCCGAATATCTCTATCAGCTGAATAAGAGGTACAGGGAATTTCAGGAAAACCGGTACATCCGGCCACAGGATATCCTTCCAATAGTGTTTGTTTCCGAACAGATTGACTGCCAGGAACGTACATAGGGCCAGCACAAGAGTTACAGCAATATTGCCGGTCACATTAGCCCCTCCGGGGAAGAACGGAACTATGCCGAGAAGGTTGTTGATGAGTATGAAGAAGAACGCCGTCAGAAGATATGGCGAATACTTCTTGTAATCCTTGCCCACATTGGCCTTCACGAGCGAATCGTTGACCTCCACGATGAGAGGCTCCATCAGTTTGGCAATTCCGGACGGTGCCTCGTTCCCGACATCGTGCTTCCTGTACCACCTTGCGCTGCACAACACAAGTGTCAGCAATATTATTGCGCTGATAATCAGCGAACAAACATTCTTCGTTATGGAGATGTCGAATGGACGGACATATGATCCGTCTTCTCCCATTTCAACAATCTTGTCCTTGTATTTCCCCTCCTCAGCCACGAACAGGCCTTCATGTTCATGGCCGTGCTCAATGCGTGACGAGCTGAAGACATGCCATCCGGTACTGCTGCGGACTATGCACGGAAGCGGTATGGTAACATGCCTTCCGTTCCAGTCCGTGACATGCCATCCATAAGAATCTCCGATATGGCCGAAAAGGATGGATGCCACATCCACGCCCTCTTGCCCAGCCTGCACAGACTCCTGATTCTGTGCGGCTCCTTCCTGCAGCACCGTATCCTCCTGCACCGTCTCCGATGCAAGGCCGGCAATTGACAACATTGCCGCAACTACCGATATCAGCAACCTTTTCATCTGTCCACCTCCGCACAGACTGTCACCACATTCGCGTTCACCTCCACGAACCCGGACCTGATGTCCACGGATGAGGATTGGCCGGAGGATACATACACTACCTTTCCCTCCGTAAGTGAGGAAATCAGAGGTGCATGATCTTTCAGCACGGTGAAACGGCCTTTGCCTCCGGGGAGCTCCACCTGTGAGACAACAGTCTCCAGAACGGTTTTCTCCGGTGAAAGGATGGTAAGTGATATGATATCGGCCCGGTCCATCTATTTGCCAGATGCGCCTCCTGCCGCCGCAAGTATTGCCTCGCCTTTCTTTATGGCGTCTTCGATTGTTCCTACATTGAGAAATGCCTGCTCCGGAATGTCATCCACTTCTCCGTCCAAAATCATCTTGAACCCGCGGACAGTATCCTCAATGGATACCATCACGCCCGGAACTCCTGTGAACTGCTCGGCCACTGCGAACGGCTGTGACAGGAAACGCTGTACCTTGCGTGCCCTGTTCACGGTAAGCCTGTCCTCGTCTGAAAGTTCATCCATGCCGAGGATGGAGATTATGTCCTGAAGTTCCTTGTTGCGCTGAAGTATCTGCTTGACTCTCTGGGCTGTATTGTAATGGTCCTCGCCCACAATATTCGGATCGAGGATGCGGGATGTGGATTCGAGAGGATCCACAGCCGGATATATTCCGAGTTCAGTAATCTTCCTGCTCAGCACCGTAGTGGCATCAAGATGGCTGAATGTCGTGGCAGGGGCAGGGTCGGTAAGGTCATCCGCAGGCACATACACGGCCTGGACAGATGTGATGGATCCATTTTTGGTAGATGTAATCCTCTCCTGCATCTGGCCCATCTCCGTAGCAAGGGTAGGCTGATATCCCACGGCAGAAGGCATCCTGCCGAGAAGAGCCGACACCTCAGAACCTGCCTGGGTGAACCTGAAAATGTTGTCTATGAAGAAAAGTATGTCCTTCGGTCCGTCAGAAGAAGTATTGTCCCTGAAAGACTCTGCAAGGGTAAGCCCGGAAAGAGCCACGCTGGAACGCGCTCCCGGCGGCTCGTTCATCTGGCCGAACACCATCGCGACCTGCGACTTCGGCACCTCGTTGTAATCCACCTTGGACAGGTCCCAATGGCCCTCCTCCATGCTTTTCTGGAATTCCTCGCCATAACGTATGACCCCGGACTCAATCATTTCCCTGAGAAGGTCATTGCCCTCACGGGTCCTCTCCCCGACACCGGCGAACACTGAGAATCCATTGTGTTTCTTTGCAATATTGTTAATCAATTCCTTGATGAGCACTGTCTTGCCCACTCCGGCTCCTCCGAAAAGCCCGATCTTTCCTCCCTTTAGATACGGTTCGAGAAGGTCAATCACCTTTATGCCGGTGTAGAGAACTTCCTGTGAAGTGGCCAGGTCCTCGAATTTAGGCGGCTCCCTGTGGATTGGGAAAGCCCCCTCCATATCGAGGGTCTTCATTCCGTCGATGGCCTCACCGACCACATTCATCACACGGCCCCTTATCTGCTCACCCACCGGCATCGATACAGGTCCACCCGTACATACGGCTTCCAGGCCTCTCTGGAGACCGTCGGTGGAGTCCATGGCCACAGTACGCACCGTGTCCTCGCCTATGTGCTGCTGTACCTCAAGTACAAGGGGACGTCCGTCGCGCCTGGTCACTGTCAATGCTTCATGGATGGAGGGCAGAAGGTCATGGGAACCGTCCGTCAAATCAAAATGAACATCGACCACAGGGCCGATGATCTGAGAAATATGTCCTGACAAACCTGCCATTGGCTTTCGTTTTTACAATTCTTGCGAATATATATAAAAATTATGAAACCGAACATGAAAATCTTTGATTTATTTTCGCCCAAGGGCAATATTAAAGGCATCCAGTCTCCACGACCATGACATCGCATCCGAACGGCATTAAGCCCCATTTCCTTCATCAGAGCCGTGCATTCGCGTTCCATCCCGCAACTTTTGTGAGAATTGATTTCATGCCATCAATTTTTATCTTGTTCATATTATTCCTTCCTGCCATTTGCAAGCGTGAAGAAGAACTGCAGCCCTCCGCCATCGCGGTTCACTGCCTTTATCTCTCCCCCATGGAAAGCCACCGCATTGCGCACGATGGACAGCCCCAGACCTGACCCGCCGTCATCACGGCTTCTGCCCTCCGAAACTCTGTGGAACCGCTCGAAAATTTTCGGCAGGTGCTCCGCAGGGACTCCGCAGCCATTGTCATAATAGGTGAAATAAAAGCTGTCAGAAGTCTGTTTAAGACATTCAATGTGCACTGTTATGCCGACTCCGGCATATTTCAAGCTATTTTCCAGCAAGTTACGAAAAATTGCGTGAACAAGAGTACGATTTGCGACAATTTCAAGATTTTCCAGAAGAGAACACCTGATACGGACTGCTTTCTTTGTGATTTCCGTACTGAACTCCTCTACAACTTCATCCCATACAGGCCTGAGCAATACCGGTTCCTTGACAAGTTTCTGAGGAGACTCTTCAATCTTGCTAATCAAAGCCATGTCCCGTATCAGGTCAGAAAGACGCAAGGCCTGTGCATATGCCCTTCCGATGAAATTCCTCTGCTTTTCTGCAGGCAGGTCAGGGCATGACACCAATGTCTCCAGATATCCTCTGATACTCGTTACGGGCGTGCGCAGTTCATGGGCGACATTGCTCGTCATCTGCTGCTTCATCTTCCTGTTCTGAATTTCCACAGATTCGGACATTCCTTTCCCGAAACGCCCGGACATTATGATTATCAGCCCTATGAATGCCGCTATCAGGAGCACTGCCACGCAGAGGAACAGCCAGTCAGGCTTGAGAGGCGAGTTGCCTGAGCTGTCGAACGGGAGAGCAACTCTCACGACAACATCTCCATACCTTCTTGCAAGGTAGAAATAATCTTTGTCCGTGGTTGCAGAACGCCTTACAGCAGTTCCGGAAGCGTTTTCAAGAGCCTCACGGACCTCCTGCCTTTCAAGGTGGTTCTCTTCAGACGCCCCGGAATCCTCCGAATCGTAAGAGACATTGCCATGGACATCCATTACAGTAGTCCTGAGATGGTCAGGCAGTATCGACGACAGTGTCTCGAAATCGATGGAATCATTGTTCATGCTGCAGTACAATATATCGGCATAACCTTCCAGGCGTTCCTGTATGGCGAGCCTTCGTATCTGTCTCTCCTGCTGCAGCCTGAATGCAAGAAGGGCGGAGGCAAAAGCGACGAATATCGCCGTGAAGCCGATCATCAGCCTGCGGGTATAAGTTTTACCTTCACTGTTCATTTTCTGTAGGATTGAATATATAGCCCCAGCCTGAACGGTTGGTTATATAGTTCTTGCAGTCTCCGAGCTTGGATCTTATTCTTGCGATATGTACGTCTACAGTTCGTGAAAGGACATAGGGTGCCTCTTTCCACAGAAGCCCTATGATGTCCTCACGGGAAAAGATTTTGCCGGGATTGGAGGCGAGAAGGGACAGAACCTCAAACTCCTTCTTTGAGAGTATAACCTGCTGATTGTCAAGATAAAGAAGTTTCCTCGTCATATCCATCCTCATCCGTCCTGCATCTATGACGTCTGCGCCTGCATTCTCATTTGAACGTCTGAGGACGGCAGCCACTCTGGCAAGAAGTTCATTGATGGAAAACGGTTTGGGAACATAGTCATCCCCTCCGGCAGCAAAACCGGTCAGGAGGTCATTCTCCGCACTCTTTGCAGTAAGAAATATTATCGGGACAGGATTGTTCATCTCCTTGCGGAGTTTGGAGGCCATAGCATATCCGCTCATGCCGGACATCATGACATCAAGTATAATCAATGAATGATATGGTTGGAGCATAGAAAGTGCCTCTTCTGCGGAAGAGGCTGAATCGACCTGATAGCCGGCATTCTCAAGATTGAATTCAAGGATATCCCTTATGTCGGCTTCATCATCTACTACAAGTATTCTGTATGGCATTGTACGATGTATTTAGGGCAAAGGTAGCAGAATTCGGACAAGTGGCAATAAAACGGATGATGTGTTAACAGAAATGTAACAAAAACACCCTGGCATCGAAAGATGACAGGGTGTTCGAAGAAAGTGGCAGCTACCT
>JBJEBN010000053.1:0-2551 GCA_051870095.1 Candidatus Cryptobacteroides sp.
CCCCGCGCCACCTTCGGTTAACAGTCAGGATAGGGGTACCTGAGTAGTTACGAATATATTATTATGATGAGGCTGGCCTTGGATATATCCAGGGCCAGCCTCATTTTCTATTCGGATCTCTCCGTTTGCTTAGATCGTCGGGATCAATATCTGTTGAGAGGCATTCCGTTGGTCCTCATGCGGACCTGTTTCTTGACGGATGCGATGCACTCCTCGTATTCCTCACGGCCTTCTTCTGTCTTGCCTGCAATCAGGTCGAGATGGGCGGTTGCATTGGCGAGTACGATGTCGATGAGGTTTACAATCGATTCCATGTCTTTCTCCACGAATCCCCTTGATGTGATTGCAGGGGTTCCGACGCGGATGCCTGAAGTCTGGAACGGTGAACGGGAGTCGAACGGCACCATGTTCTTGTTGACTGTGATGTCAGCCTTGACAAGCTCCTTCTCTGCCACCTTTCCGGTGAGCTCGGGGAATTTGGTGCGGAGGTCTATAAGGAGAAGATGGTTGTCGGTACCACCTGATACGATCTTGTAACCCCTTGATGCAAAGGCTTCTCCCATTGCCTGAGCATTGGCGATGACCTGTTTCTGGTACTCCTTGAATTCTGGCTGGAGAGCCTCGTAGAATGCTACGGCCTTGGCTGCGATGCAGTGCTCGAGCGGACCGCCCTGGACTCCCGGGAATACACTTGAATTCAGGATTTGGGACATCTTCTTGACCACGCCCTTAGGAGTCTTGAGTCCCCATGGATTGTCGAAGTCCTTGCCCATGAGGATGATACCTCCCCTCGGACCGCGGAGGGTCTTGTGTGTCGTGGATGTCACGATGTGGGCATATTTCACAGGGTTGCTGAGAAGTCCTGCGGCGATGAGACCTGCAGTATGGGCCATGTCCACCATGAATATGGCACCGATCCTGTCGGCAATCTCTCTCATCCTTGCATAGTCCCATTCGCGTGAATAGGCTGATGCTCCGCCGATTATAAGTTTAGGCCTGTATTCGAGGGCCTTCTTCTCCATTGAATCATAGTCTATCATTCCTGTAACTTCGTCGAGTCCGTAGGAAACGGCGTTGTAGAGGATTCCGGACATGTTGACAGGGGAACCATGTGTAAGGTGACCACCGTGTGCAAGGTCCAGACCCATGAATGTGTCTCCCGGTTTGAGGCAGGCCATGAGAACTGCCATGTTCGCCTGGGCTCCGGAGTGAGGCTGCACATTCGCATATTCGGCTTCATAGATTTCGCAAAGCCTGTCGATGGCAAGCTGCTCTATCTGGTCGACAACCTCGCATCCGCCATAATACCTTGCTGCTGGGTATCCTTCGGCATATTTGTTTGTGCAGATGGAACCGAGTGCTTCGAGAACCTGGTTGCTTACATAGTTTTCTGAAGCGATGAGTTCAATTCCGGAGGTCTGTCTGTCCTCTTCCTTCTTGATAAGATTGAAAATTTGAAGATCCTGTTTCATGAGTTTTTCTTTAACGCGTCTGCAAAAGTATATAATTTTTTCTTTTTTAGGAAATCGCAGTAAATTTGTGTTGAAAACTTTCTCATCTACCATACTTTTCTTATATGACCAACAGGAAATTATTGAATATCGAGCTTGGACGTGTATCTCCCCGGGAGTACAAGGAGCTGCCTGAATCAGGCATCGTGCTTGTTCTTGACAATATCCGTAGCGCACACAATGTAGGTTCGGCCTTCCGTACTGCCGACTCTTTCAAGGCTGACAAGGTTTGGCTGTGCGGTATATGTGCTGTCCCGCCTTCTGCGGAAATCCATAAGTCGGCTCTCGGTGCGGAGGACAGTGTGGAATGGGAGCATGCAGACGACACGATGGAGGCTGTCCGGAGGCTCCGGGCCGAGGGTTATCAGATTGTAAGCGTCGAGCAGACTGCGCGTTCGGTGATGCTTGACGGGTTCGTCCCCAAGAAGGGTGGCAGATATGCCCTGGTCTTCGGCAACGAGGTGGACGGTGTGTCGCAAGAGGTTGTCGATGCTTCCGATTTTTCTTTGGAGATTCCGCAGTTCGGAACCAAGCATTCCTTGAATGTCTCTGTCAGTGTCGGGGTGATTTTGTGGCATTTCCGTCTGGCACTTTCCCGCATGGAATAGTTTTTTCTGCCAATTTGTCAGTCCGGGGGCATTGGCACTGCTTTTGTCCTTTCACGGGGCGTCCGATAGCCGCAAGGCGTCAGGATGCCTTAATTTGTATTTTTAACATTAAAATTATAGAATCATGATCAAACCATTGGCAGACAGGGTCGTCATCGAGCCGAAAGCGGCCGAGACCCAGACAGCTTCAGGACTTTATATTCCTGATACAGCAAAAGAGAAACCTCAGCAGGGTACCGTCGTTGCAGCCGGTCCCGGAAAGAAGGACGAGGCTATGGAAGTTAAGGTCGGCGATGTAGTCATCTATGGCAAATATGCCGGTACTGAAGTCACCGTCGAGGGCAAGGACTACCTCATTATGAAACAGTCTGACATTTTGGCAATCCTTTAATTATTGATCAGGCTCCGCTTCAACGGCATTGCAATTTCGAG
>JBJEBN010000054.1:0-50522 GCA_051870095.1 Candidatus Cryptobacteroides sp.
TACCCCCGACCCTCTGCTTGGCGGCTTCAGCCGCGCATCGGAGGACAGAGGTTTCGAAGAAACCGGCGGACGGAGATGCTCGATGGCACCAAAGGTGACAGCGGCATGCCCCTCGGGGCTGTCGCGAAGCGACTGGGGGTTAGACAGCATGACGACGGCCATGCCGTCGTCGGGGGTTCGACTCCCTCTGCTCCCACTAAAAAGCGACTCGGATGAAAATCCGGGTCGCTTTTGGTTTTATACTTTCCCTCAACAACAGCACAACCCTCGCACATCACTAACTCTCATACCACCGGCCCTCTGCTAGCGGCTTCAGCCGCGCATCGGAGGACAGAGGTTTCAAAGAAACCGGCGGACGGAGATGCCCGATAGCACCGAAGGTGACAGCGGCATGCCCCTAGGGGCTGTCGCGAAGCGACTGGGGGTTGGACAGCATGACGACGGCCATGCCGTCGTCGGGGGTTCGACTCCCTCTGCTCCCACTGCTCTCGAGACTGACCCAAAAGTCTGTCATATCGAGCGAAGCACGAAGTGCGTAGTCGAGATATCTATCAATTGGTTAAAGATCTCTCCATGCGCTTCGCTTAGTCGAGATGACAGAGGAGGGCAACTGGTCAGGCCTTCTTGGCGGCTTGGACAGAAGCTTCCGGTGGTCAGGCCTTCTTGGATGCTGGGACGGCAGTTTCCTGCTGAGTACCGGAAAGCTTGTCAAATTCGGCTTCTGTGATTGTACGGCAGTTACCGTTGAAAGTGGATCCCAATTCGACTGAAAGGCGTTTAATATTGAGGTTGCCGTTCACGACACAGCCCTCCTTGAGGGCAAGGGTGTCCTTTACGAATATGTTGCCGTCGAGATTTCCCCAGAGGTCAACATTCTCGCAGATTACATCGCCTTTGATCACTGCGCTCTCCCCTATCACGACACGGCCCTTGCTGCGGATGCGGCCTTCGAATGTGCCGTCCAGGCGGATATCGTATGGGGAATCAATTTCTCCTTTTATGAATGTACCGGCTGATATGCGGCTTACTGAGTTTACATTCAGGTTTGTTTCCACTTTTGCCATATTATGGTCTGGTATTTAACGGTTCTACTTATTTTTCAGGGCCTTATCATTCCCCGCTGCGCCCGACATGGCAGAGGAACTAAAGTCCCTTGCCGTGGCAGTTCTTGTATTTCTTGCCTGAACCGCAAGGACATGGATCATTGCGGCCGACCGTCTTGTCCACATGGACAGGCATCTTGCTCTTCGGCTCTCCGGAATTGGTCACGAGGTCGGTGCGGCTTGTCTGCATGTTGCTCATGTCAGTGCGGCGCTGCTGGGCCGGAGCCTGTGCCTGCGAGGCATCGCGAAGCGGAATGAACGCCCTGAGCAGGAATGAAAGCACGTCCTTGTTGAGATCCTCGAGCATCTGGCTGAAGAGGTTGAAACTCTCGAACTTATAGACGAGGAGAGGGTCCTTCTGCTCGTAAGTCGCATTCTGGACGGACTGCTTCAGGTCGTCCATGTCACGAAGGTGCTCTTTCCAGTGCTCGTCAATCTGGTAGAGGGTGATTGATTTGCTGAGAGCCCTTGCGATTTCCTTGCCCTCGGATTCATACGCCTTCTTCAGGTTGACGGAGAGCGTCAGCATCTTGCGGCCGTCGGAAATCGGAATCGCGATGTTCTGATAGATAGATCCCTGTTTCTCAAATACTTCCTTGATAACAGGGAACGCTTTCTGGACCATCGTATCGATACGCCTCTTGTATGTCTGGGCAATATGTTCATAGAGTTTCTGGGACATTTCTTTCGGCTTTGCAGAATTGAAATATTCCTCATCGAAGCCAAGGTCTATCGAGAGCGCGCCCATAACAAGCTCAGAGAATGACTCATAGTCAAGACCTTCCGCCTTCTCCGCCAGGATTTCGGCGGTGTCCTGCATCATGTTCATGACATCGATTTCCACCCTTTCACCAGAGAGTGCGTTGCGCCTCTTTGTATAAACGACCTCCCTCTGAGAGTTCATGACGTCGTCGTATTCAAGAAGCCTCTTTCGGATACCGAAGTTGTTCTCCTCGACCTTCTTCTGAGCCCTTTCAATCGAGCTGGAGAGCATCGGAGCCTCAAGAGCCTCATCGTCCTGCATTCCGAGCTTGTCGACCACGCCGGCAATCCTTTCGGAGCCGAACAGACGCATCAGCTTGTCCTCAAGTGACACATAGAACACTGATGAGCCCGGATCTCCCTGACGGCCTGCTCGTCCACGGAGCTGCCTGTCGACGCGTCGGCTGTCATGACGCTCGGTTCCTATGATGGCGAGACCGCCTGCATTGCGGACCTCATCGGAAAGCTTGATATCGGTACCACGACCTGCCATGTTGGTAGCAATGGTCACAGTACTCTTCTGACCGGCATGTGCAACTACCTCGGCCTCCCTCGCATGCTGCTTGGCATTGAGGACCTGGTGCTGGATGCCGCGCATACGGAGCATCCTGCTCAGGAGCTCGGAAGTCTCCACATCGGTCGTACCCACAAGAACCGGACGGCCCTGGCCCGTAAGCTCGACGACCTTGTTGATCACGGCCTCGTATTTTGCCTTCTTGGTCTTGTATATCAGGTCATTGTAATCGAATCTGGCAATAGGCCTGTTGGTCGGGATCACGACGACATCGAGTTTGTATATTGACCAGAACTCCCCTGCCTCAGTCTCCGCCGTACCGGTCATACCGGCCAGTTTGTGGTACATACGGAAGTAGTTCTGAAGGGTAATGGTCGCGAATGTCTGAGTCGCAGCCTCGACTTTCACATTTTCCTTGGCCTCGACTGCCTGGTGGAGTCCGTCGCTCCAACGGCGGCCTTCCATTATACGTCCGGTCTGTTCGTCGACAATCTTGATTTTGCCGTCTTCGGAGATCACATAGTCAATGTCCTTGTCGAACATCGTATATGCCTTGAGAAGCTGTGTGACTGTGTGAACGCGCTCTGACTTGAGGGCGAAATCCGCCATGATCTCGTCTTTCTTCACCTGTTTCTCCTCTGCAGAAAGTTCCTGATTCTTCTGTACTTCGGCAATCGCCGCTCCTACATCCGGAAGAATGAAGAATTTAGGGTCGGAAAGGTTTGCGGTTATAAGGTCACGCCCTTTGTCGGTCATGTCCACGGAATGCTGCTTCTCGTTGATGACGAAATAGAGTTCATCGGTGATGAAAGGCATCTCGCGTTCGTTGTCCTGGATGTAGTAATTCTCGACCTTCTGGAGGAGCTGCTTCATGCCCGGTTCGCTTAGGAACTTGATGAGTGGCTTGTATTTAGGATAACCCTTGAATGCCCTGAACAGGAGGACGCCTCCGTCTTTCTCGTTTCCTTCTGCGATGAGCTTCTTGGCTTCGTTGAGAAGGGATGTGACGAGGCTTTTCTGGTTGTTGTAAAGGCGCTCGACATAAGGTTTGAACTCCATGAACTGCTGGTCGTCACCCTTTGGTACAGGACCGGAAATGATGAGAGGAGTACGTGCGTCATCAATGAGAACGGAGTCGACCTCATCGACGATGGCGTAATGGTGCTTGCGCTGTACGAGGTCGTTCATGGACACCGCCATGTTGTCGCGGAGGTAGTCGAAGCCGAATTCGTTGTTGGTACCGAAGGTGATGTTGCAGGCGTATGCCTTCTTCCTTGCTTCGCTGTTCGGTTCGTGTTTGTCGATACAGTCGACAGAGAGGCCGTGGAACATATAGAGAGGGCCCATCCACTCCGAGTCTCGCTTGGAGAGGTAGTCGTTGACTGTGACTACATGGACTCCCTTGCCGGCGAGGGCGTTGAGGAAGACCGGAAGGGTGGCTACGAGGGTCTTACCTTCACCGGTCGCCATCTCGGCTATCTTTCCCTGGTGGAGGACGATACCACCGATGAGCTGGACATCATAATGGACCATGTCCCATGTAATCTCGTTTCCACCGGCCATCCAGTGGTTCTGCCAGAGGGCGTATTCTCCGTCTATGGTCACGAAATCCTTGGTCGTACTGAGGTCGCGGTCGAAATCGGTCGCCTTAACCTTTATTATCTGGTTTTCCTTGAACCTGCGTGCTGTGGACTTCATGATGGCAAATGCCTGAGGGAGGATTTCCTCGAGGGCTTCCTCGATCTTTTCGTCAACCTTCTTGACAAGTTTGTCCGACTCGGTGGCGAGGGCTTCCTTCCTGTCCACCGGTATCTCCGTCTCAAGTTCTTCCTTGATTGCAGCGATTCTGGCCTCATCCTCTGCGATTCTTTCGCGGATGAGGGCTTTCAGGCTATCGCATTTGGCCCTGAGTTCATCATTGTCGAGCCTGTCTATCTCGGCATAAGCTGCAAGTACCTTGTCAAGCATAGGCTTGAGCTGCTTCATATCTCGGTCAGCTTTCGTGCCGAATATTTTTTTGAAAACATCAGTAAATGACATATCGTATCTTTAATATTATATACAACACAGACAACCTGCAAAAGTAATGAAATTTAATTATTTATCAAAATCAGGAACATAGCCGGGATCCGCAGGGAGGACCTGTCCCGAGGCGACGGCTCCGGCACCTGCCGCAACGGCAAGAGCATCGCAACGCTCATTCTCAGGATGCCCTGCATGCCCCTTTATCCAATGGAAGGCGACCCTGTGGGCTGCCAGAAGAGGCACCAGACGCTGCCAGAGGTCAGGATTCTTCACTTTTGCAAAGCCTTTCCGCTTCCAGTTCTCCAGCCATCCTTTGTTTATGGCATTGACCACATAGGAGGAATCACTCCATACATGAACCTCAGCATTGGACCATTTGATGGCCTCCAGGCCACGGATGACTGCCAAAAGTTCCATCCTGTTGTTGGTCGTAAGACTGTAGCCTCCCGACATCTCAAGCCTTCTCCCCGCACATTTGAGGACAATGCCATAGCCCCCGGGACCGGGATTCCCGCTCGAAGCCCCGTCCGTATAGAGTTCTATCGGAGGTCTGGACTGCTGAACCTGATCCGCCATCATTCGATGATTCTTCCGCCTTTTGGCTTGATTTCAGTGTCAGGCATCTTGATTTTCATCCTGTTCTCAAGGAGCTCGTCATAATCTGCCCTGTTGTTGTAAATATCTATGGCAGTGTAAATTGAGGCTATCATTGAGCGAGGGTCGGCAAGGTCGCGTCCTGCCATTTCATAGGCTGTGCCATGGTCCGGGGATGTCCTCACTATAGGAAGTCCGGCAGTGTAGTTTACACCTTCCTCGAATGCAAGTGCCTTGAACGGAGTGAGTCCCTGGTCGTGGTACATCGCGAGGACTGCGTCATATTTGGAATAATTGCCAAGTCCGAAGAATCCGTCAGGAGAATATGGTCCGAACGCCATGATGCCTTCAGCGCAGGCCTCCTGGACTGCCGGAAGGATGGTCTGGCTTTCCTCGTCGCCGAGCAGTCCGCCGTCACCGCAGTGAGGATTGAGACCGAGGACGGCAATTTTCGGAGCATCGATGCCGAAGTCTCTCTGGAGGGAGGCCTTCATAAGACGCAATTTGCTGACTATCTTCTCCTTGGTTATGAGGGAAGGCACATCCTTCAGCTGGACATGTCCGGTGACCACTCCTACCTTCAGACGGTCGCATACCATGATCATTGCCACCTCATCCACTCCGAACTCCTTTTCGAGATATTCGGTATGGCCTGTGTATCCGAATCCTTCATTGACCATCGCACGCTTGTTGATCGGGGCCGTCACAAGGACGTCGATATAGCCGTTCTTGATGTCCTCGACAGCCATCTGAAGAGATGTCATGGCAGATTTTGCCGACTCCGGCGTAGGCTGGCCCGGCTCTACGAAAACATTCTCAGGCAGGCAGTTGACGATGTTCACCCTCTTGTTGTGGACATCCTTTGCCGAGTTGATGACATTGGTGTTTATCTGGTCGATATTGTGAATCTGCTTCTTGTAGAAGCCGAAAATCTTGGATGAACCGTATATGACCGGTGTACAGATGTCGAGCATCCTTTCATCGGCAAGTGCCTTGATGATGACCTCGTATCCGATACCGTTGCCATCGCCCTGGGTTATTCCTACTACTAATTTTCTTGACATACAAAATTGGGTTGTTTCAACCTGCAAATATAAATAATTTTCATTAGATTTGTCGGGATATGGCACAATACGGGCTTGATACGGACATACAGTTTCTGCCTGGGGTCGGTCCCAGGCGTGCGGAGCTTTTGAGGAAAGAGCTGTCTGTCAGTTCCATAGGGGAGCTGATAAGGGTATATCCATTCCGTTATATCGACAAGAGCACATTCGTTCGGATTGCAGAAGCAAGGCCGGACATGGCATATATCCAGATAAAGGCCAGGGTGTTGAAGGTGGAGTTGTTCGGCAGTCAGTCAGCTTCAGGCATAGCGATGCAGGAAGAGGCCGACAAGCCTTTGAAATACAATCTTGTACGAAGGATGAGCGTATGGATCGGCGATGAGACAGGACAGATGGAGGCGGTTTTCTTCAAGGGCATCAAATGGATGCACGGCAAGCTGAAGCCAGGTCAGGAGTTCATTTTTTTCGGCAAGCCTTCCACATTCAACGGAAGAGTGAACCTTGTGCATCCTGAGGTGGATGCCGTTGACGGGGCTTCCGGGCAGAGTGCGGGAGTCCAGGCGGGAGGAAGCGAGGGCAGGATGGGTGCCGGGGCCACGATGACAGGAGTGTATCCGAGCACCGAGAAGCTGAAGAATGCGGGGGTGACAGGGAAGGTGATGACGAAAATCATGGAAGCTGCATTGGAAAAGGCTTTGATCAATGTCGAAGAAAGTCTGCCGGAACATCTGATAAGGCAGTGGGGGCTGGTGCCGCTTCATTTCGCTCTCCGCAACATCCATTTCCCTAAAGACATGGCGGCTTTGGAGAAAGCCAGGTACAGGCTTAAATTCGAGGAATTGTTCTTCCTTCAGCTTTCTTTGCTGAAACAGAAATATATACGCAGCCGGAGCGAGAACGGTATCAGGATGCCTAAGGTCGGAGATGCATTCAATGCTTGCTACAATGCCCTGCCCTTCCCTTTGACAGGGGCCCAGAAAAGGGTGATTACAGAAATCCGTGACGACCTGAAAAGCGGCAGGCAGATGAACCGCTTGTTGCAGGGCGATGTGGGAAGCGGCAAGACTATGGTAGCGGTGCTGACCGCTCTTATTGCAGTCGGCAACGGGTATCAGGTGTGCATAATGGCTCCAACGGAAGTGCTTGCTCAGCAGCATTTCAAGAACATAGGAAAATTCCTTGCGCCCACAGGGGTCAGGTCAGCCATCCTTACCGGCAGCACCAAGACCTCCGAGAGGCGGGAAATACATCAGGGCCTTGAAGACGGGTCTATCGGAATCATCGTCGGCACCCACGCGCTGATTGAAGACAACGTGGTTTTCAGGAATTTAGGCATGGCGGTGATTGACGAGCAGCATCGCTTCGGCGTGGAGCAAAGGGCGAGACTGTGGAAGAAATCCTGCTGCGGGGCTCCTCCTCATGTGCTCGTGATGACGGCTACTCCTATCCCCAGGACTCTTGCGATGACTCTCTACGGTGACCTTGACGTTTCAGTCATCGATGAACTTCCTCCAGGCAGGAAGCCGGTGCAGACCATCCACGCGACCGAGGGAAAGAGGCCTGCCTTGTACAGGTTCATGAAGGAGCAGATTGCGCTCGGTAGGCAGGTATTCGTGGTATATCCCCTGATTAACGAGACAGAAAAACTTGATTACCAGAGCCTTGAAGCGGGAGCTGAGGACATTATGAACAATTTTCCTTTTCCACAATACAAGACCGCAGTGGTTCACGGAAAGCAGCTCAACGATGTGAAGCAATTCAACATGGATGCTTTTGCGGCAGGCAGGGCCGACATTCTCGTGGCTACTTCAGTGATTGAGGTGGGCGTGGATGTGCCGAATGCGTCAGTGATGGTCATCGAGAGTGCCGAGAGGTTCGGTCTCAGCCAGTTGCACCAGCTTCGCGGAAGGGTCGGCCGCGGAAGCGAGAAGTCATATTGCGTGCTTATGACAGGACCAAAGCTGAGCAAGGATTCCAGACACAGGATAGAGTTGATGTGCGCGACGGAAAACGGTTTCGATCTTGCCGAGGAAGACCTGAAGATGAGGGGCCCGGGAGATCTGGAAGGCACCCAGCAGAGCGGGCTTCCGATTACACTGAACATTGCCTCGCTGGCAAAGGACGGAATATTGCTCAACACTGCGAGGGAATGTGCGGAGAGCGTGCTGAAGGAGGATCCCGCCCTGACCTCAGACCGCAACCAGCTTCTGCGCCAAGAACTCAGGAAAGACAAATATATTATAAAGGATTACAGCAAAATAAGCTGATTATATGGTAACGGAACTGCTTCAGAAATATATATGGCTTGTGCAGACGGTCCTCAAGGCCGGAACTGACGGTCTTAGTCTCGAGGAGATTGAATCCAGATGGGAGAACCGGTTTGATTCGCCCTATTCAAGGCGTACATTCAACAACCATAGGGCAGCCGTGGAGGAGGTTTTCGGGATCCATATCGACTGCAACCGCAGCACCAACCGGTATTTCATCAAGGATGACGTGTCTGATGAGAATATCGAAAATGCCTGGCTCATAAACACTTTCACAGTGAACAACATGCTTGCCCTCGGCAAGGAGAGGCTGTCAGGACGGATTTCTGTCGAAGACATTCCTTCTGGAAGGGTATTCCTTACAAGCATCATGGATGCAATGGTTTCAGGGGTGAAGATACTGATTGATTACAAGAAATATACAAGCGAGTTCGTGGAGAGACTTACCGTTCATCCCTATGCCCTGAAAGAGTTTGAGAAACGTTGGTACATAGTCGGATTCTGTCAGGAGAGAAACGGAATGAGGGTATATGCCCTCGACAGGGTGACATGGCTGAAAATATCTAACGAGAGGTTTGTGATGCCTGCTGATTTTGAGGTGGATAACCTTTTCGCTACAAGTTTCGGTATATATATACCTGAAAATAAAGCATGTACGGTCCGCTTCAGGGCTACTGAAATGGAAGCAAAATACCTCCGGGATCTGCCTCTTCACCATAGCCAGCAAGAAGGCACGACTGAGGACGGATGGGTAAATTTCGAGATTTTCGTTTGCCCGAATGAAGCCTTGGTAATGGAGTTCTGCCGCAGGGGTGGCCGCATAGAGGTGCTTTCTCCCGAGTCTCTCCGCAATTCCGTAAGAGAGAGAATCCGTGAGGCGGCATCACTTTATGAGAAACAATAAGACAAGAACAAAACAAATGTAATATGGCAAAAAAGAAAACTTTGATCATCGTTTTAACGGCAGTGGTGGTTATAGGTGCTGCCGCAGCATTGACAATCATTATGGCAAACAAAGGAAAAGGTATTGAAAACGAAGGGTTCATAGGCCGCAGCGCCATAGAGGTGCAGGACGGCAGGATGACCCCTGAGGTCCTGCTTTCGTACGGAAGGCTTTCCGACCCGCAGATGTCCCCGGACGGTAAATTCATCATGTACGGCGTCAGTTACACCGACGCAGCTGCTAACAGGAGCGTACGCAACCTGCGCATAATCAGCGCTGAAGGTGGAGAAGACGTATTGCTCACGGAGTCGGGCAGGAGCATAGGGAACGCGCGGTGGAGCGCCGACGGGAAACGCATAGCCTTCACCATGGGCGGACAGATCTGGACAGCTCGCATTTCGCGCAGGGATCCGAAGAAGGGCGAATCTTCAGGCAGCTGGAAGCTCAGCGGTTTCAAGCAGATATCCGATGTTCCGAACGGTATCAGCGAATTCAAGATTTCTCCCGACGGGCAGAAAATAATGTATGTAAGCACTGTGAAGAGTGCCGTGAAAAGCCCGGTTGACTGCTATGCGGACCTCGGAAAGGCCACGGCATACACGACTGACGACCTCATGTACAGGCATTGGGACCATACCGTAATGGAAATCCCGCACACTTTCGTAGCAGATTTCAAGTTCAACGCGAAGAAGGAGAAGACAATAACACCGGAGACTTCTGTGGACATCCTTGCCGGGGAAAAGGAACTTTATGAACTGCCAACAGAGCCATTCGGCGGAATCGAGCAGCTCGACTGGAGTCCTGACAGCAGGTTCATCGCATATTCATGCCGCAAGCTGACAGGCAAGAAATACGCATTCTCCACCGACACTGAGATATACCTATATAATATAGCGACTGCAGGAACGACAGTCATAGACATGAAAGGCGGATACGACACCGACCCTGTCTGGAGCCCTGACGGAAGGAAAATCTGCTGGATAAGCATGGAAAGAGACGGGTATGAGGCTGATAAGCAGAGACTTATGGTGGCCGACGTCAATATCGTGGGTGATGTTCCCGTTGTTTCAGGCATAAGAGACCTTACTGCCGGTTTCAAATACAATGCAGCCGGACCGGTCTGGGCAGATGATTCCAGGTCAATCTATTTCAATGCATTGGCTGAAGGTCTTCAGGGTATTTTCGAGGCTGGGTGTGAATCCGGAACAGTCTCCAGGCTCACTGACGAGCATCAGTGGTACGACTATTCCTCTCCTTTCTTCGTACGCGACAACGGTGACGGGTCCAAGGTGCTCTACTCCACATATTGCAGCATGACTTTCCCTTCTGAGATTGCGGCTACAACGGTCAGGAACGGAGCTTTCGCAGGGACTGTAAGGACATCTGACGAGAACGGGCATATCAGTTCACAGCTCAAGAAAGTCGGGATGGAGGAAAGATATGTCAAGACAATTGACGGCAAGAGGATGCTCACCTGGGTCATGCTGCCTCCGGATTTCGACAGCAGCAAGGAATATCCTTCAATACTCATCTGCCTCGGAGGTCCTCAGGGCACGATCAGCCAAAGCTGGTCATACAGATGGAACTATATGTTGATGGCAATGCAGGACTATGTGGTCGTACTGCCTAACAGAAGGGGTACCACTGCTTTCGGCCAGGAGTGGACCGAGCAGATTTCCGGAGACTATCCTGGTCTGAACATGCAGGACTATCTTGCGGCCGCAAGGGAGCTGAAGGCTGAGCCTTACATCGGGAAGATGGCAGCATGCGGAGCGAGCTACGGTGGCTATTCCGTTTATTATCTGTGCGGTACACATGGGGATGTCTTCGATGCTTTCATCGCTCATGCCGGTATATTCAACGAGGAGCATATGTATATGACCACAGAGGAAATGTGGTTCCCTAATTTCGACAACGGCGGTGTGCATGAGACTGTGATTGACCCTAGGGTAGGCACTCCTGAAGCTCCGGTAGGGCCTGCCGGGGACGGTGTTACATTCGGCGGCATCAAGCAGGGAGGTTCTCCTTGGAGCAAGCTGCCAAAGGCTGTACGCCATTATGCACTTTCACCTCACAAGCTTGTTACCAATTGGCATACTCCATTGATGGTAATTCATGGTGGCATGGACTACAGGGTCCCGGTAGATGAAGGAATGGCGGCCTACAATGCGGCCCAGATGATGGGTGTTCCTTCACGCCTTCTGATTTTCCCTGACGAGAATCACTGGATTCTGAAGCCTCAGAACGCTCTCCTGTGGCATCGCGAATATTTCCGCTGGCTCGACCAATGGTGTAAATAATATAAAAGCCCGGTTAAGCCGGGCTTTTATATTATTATAATTCAGCAGACTCCGTCGATCTGGAGAGGAGTGGCGGTGATTTTGGCGACAAGGCCCTGGAGGACTTTGCCGGGGCCGACTTCGGTGAATGATTCTGCTCCGTCAGCTATCATGTTCTCCACACTCTGGGTCCAGCGGACCGGAGAAGTGAGCTGGGCAAGAAGATTGGCCTTTATCTCGGCAGGGTCGGTTGACGGCTTGGCCGTAACATTCTGATATACAGGGCACACAGGGGTATTGAACACTGCTTTCTCTATGCCTTCGGCAAGCTCTGCCCTTGCTGGCTCCATGAGCGGAGAATGGAATGCGCCGCCCACAGGAAGAACCAGAGCGCGCTTTGCCCCCGCTTCCTTCATCTTCTCGCACGCAGCCTCGACAGCAGACTTTTCTCCAGAGATCACTATCTGGCCGTTGCAATTGTAGTTTGCAGGGACTACGATTCCCTCGCATCCTGCACAGATTTCCTCAACCTTCTCTGTAGGAAGGGCTATGATGGCTGCCATTGTTCCCGGAGCCATCTCACATGCTTTCTGCATGGCTTTTGCCCTGATGGATACAAGCTTGAGACCTTCCTCGAAATCCATTGCCCCAGCAGCCACGAGAGCCGAGAACTCTCCAAGGGAATGTCCTGCAACCATGTCCGGACGAAAATCAGGAAGGCATTTTGCAAGTACTACTGAATGCAAGAAGATTGCTGGCTGGGTTACCTTTGTCTGCTTCAAGTCTTCCGGAGTACCTTCAAACATTATATCGGTGATTCTGAAACCGAGGATTTCATTGGCCCTTTCGAGCATGTCGTGTGCAACTGCGTTGTTGTCATAAAGGTCTTTAGCCATTCCCGGAAACTGGGAACCCTGACCTGGAAATACATAAGCTTTCTTCATCGTCTGTCAATTATTTTCCTAATTATTATTCTTCTGCATCATTGTGCAACGTATTATGACACAGCCCGTCAAATCGGGCTGCAAAAATACAAAATAATCTTGCCGGTCAAATCTTTTTCGCCACAGATGGCCAATATTGACGACAAAGAGTCGATAATGTGGCGAAATTTTCAAAAATTAACTACATTTGCATTCCCATTGGCCCTATAGTTTAATGGATAGAATTTCAGATTCCGGTTCTGACGGTTGCGGTTCGATTCCGCATGGGGCTACCAACCAATAGTTTTGCCTTCATTAAGGCTTCGCGATTTCTTCTTCAACGGATGCGCCTGGAGATGAGCAGGGCGGTTATCGAAACAAAGTTTTTACATTTTTCAATTTTTATGGATGTATTGCGGAAAATTTGAGTAAATTTGCCCCCGCGTACTTTTTTTTCGTGCACGGTAACGGAACGAAAATTTTATCAAAAACTATACAACATAAACCACAAAGAATTATGGCAAACGAAAAGAAATTCGTCACTTGTGACGGCAACTGGGCAGCGGCACATATCGCTTACCTTTTCAGCGAACACGCAGCCATCTACCCTATCACCCCATCTTCGACAATGGCAGAATATGTCGATGAGTGGGCTGCACAAGGCAAGAAGAACCTCTTCGGTGAGGTTGTCAAGGTAACCGAAATGCAGAGTGAGGGCGGTGCTGCAGGTGCTGTCCACGGTTCACTCCAGGCTGGCGCTCTCACCACCACATTCACTGCATCGCAGGGTCTTCTCCTTATGATCCCTAACATGTACAAGATTGCAGGTGAGCTTCTTCCGACAGTCTTCCATGTGTCTGCACGAGCCCTCGCCTCACATGCACTTTCAATCTTCGGTGACCATCAGGATGTAATGGCCTGCCGTCAGACAGGCTTTGCAATGCTGGCTTCCGCTTCAGTACAGGAAGCCCTCGACATGGCAGCCGTAGCACATCTTTCAGCAATTAAGTCAAGCGTTCCTTTCCTCCACTTCTTCGACGGTTTCCGTACATCTCACGAAATCCAGAAGATCGAGCTCATCGACGAGGAGGCTCTCAAGGGAATGATAAGCACCAAGTCTCTCGCAAGGTTCAGGGCAAAGGCTCTTTCACCTGATTCTCCTGTAACACGCGGAACAGCACAGAACTCCGACGTATATTTCCAGGCACGCGAGGCTTGCAACCAGTACTACGATGCAGTTCCTGACATAGTGGCAAGATACATGGGTGAGATCAGCGAACTCACAGGCCGCGAGTACCGTCCGTTCGACTACTATGGCGACCCTGAGGCTGAGAACATCATCGTTGCCATGGGTTCTGCAACAGAGACAATCAAGGAGACCATCGACTACCTCGCTGCAGAAGGCAAGAAAGTCGGCTTGATGATCGTACGTCTCTACAGGCCTTTCTCTGCAAAATATTTCATGAAGGCCCTTCCGAAGAGCGTCAAGAGAATCGCAGTCCTCGACAGGACCAAGGAGCCGGGTTCACTCGGAGAGCCTCTCCTTCTCGATATCAAGGCCATCTTCCAGGGCGTGGAGAACGCTCCTATGGTCATCGGCGGCCGCTACGGTCTTTCTTCAAAGGACACTACTCCTGCACATATCGTTTCCGTTTACGAGAACCTTGCTCTCGCAGAGCCTAAGGACGGTTTCACCATCGGTATCGTAGATGACCTCACTTTCAAGTCACTTCCTGCAAAAGAGGAAATCTCAATCGTCAAGCCAGGTACAACCGAGTGCAAGTTCTACGGTCTCGGTTCTGACGGTACAGTAGGTGCCAACAAGAACACCATCAAGATTATCGGTGACCATACACCTAAATACTGCCAGGGTTACTTCGACTACGATTCCAAGAAATCAGGCGGATATACATGTTCACACCTCCGTTTCGGAGACTCCCCTATCAAGGCTCCTTACCTTGTCAGCACTCCTGACTTCGTAGCATGCCATGTTCCTTCATACCTCACCAAGTATGATGTTCTCAAAGGCATCAAGCAGAACGGTACACTCCTTCTCAACAGCCTCTGGGACGAAGAGGAGACCCTCAAGAGGATTCCTGACCATGTAAAGGCTATCATCGGCAAGAAGAACATCACTCTCTATATCATCAACGCTACCAAGATTGCCGCTGAAATCGGACTCGGCGGAAGGACCAACACCATCCTCCAGTCTGCATTCTTCAAGATCACAGGCATCATTCCTTACGAGGAGGCCGTTTCATACATGAAGAAGGCAATCGTCAAGAGCTACGGCAAGAAGGGTGAGAACATCGTCAACATGAACTACGCTGCAGTTGACAGAGGCGGTGAATATACAAAGGTTGAGATTCCTGCTGACTGGAAGGACATCACTGCCAAGTTCGAGAATCCTAACAAGGACCGTCTCGCTCCTGCATTCGTGAAGGAAATCGCTGACGTGGTGAACGCACAGTGCGGTGACACTCTTCCTGTTAGCGCATTCAAGGATGAAGCTGACGGCACCATCCCTGCCGGTACATCCGCATATGAGAAACGCGGTGTGGCAGTGAAGGTTCCTGAGTGGCAGGCTGAGAACTGTATCCAGTGCAACAACTGTGCATTCGTCTGCCCTCACGCTGCTATCCGTCCGTTCCTCCTCACAGAAGAAGAGGCAGCAGCTGCTCCTGCAGGCATCAAGGCACAGCAGGGCAAGGCAGTATTCAAGGAGTACAAGTTCGCTCTCTCTGTGTCCGTTATGGATTGTACAGGTTGCGGCAACTGCGCCGACGTATGTCCTGCAAAAGAGAAGGCTCTCGTCATGAAACCTCTCGATTCACAGGTTGCAGAGCAGGCTAACTTCGATTATCTCCACGCTCACGTAGGTTACAAGGAGAATGTACAGAACAAGGCAGCAAATGTCAAGAACGCACAGTTCGCACAGCCTCTCTTCGAATTCTCAGGTGCCTGCGCAGGTTGCGGTGAGACTCCATACATCAAGACCATCACTCAGCTCTTCGGCGACCACATGATGATTGCCAACGCTACCGGATGTTCTTCAATCTACGGTGCTTCATATCCTGCAGCTCCTTACTGCAAGAACGCTGAGGGACACGGTCCGGCTTGGGCAAACTCACTCTTCGAGGACTTCTGCGAGTTCGGTCTCGGTATGAAGCTCGGTTCAGACAGGGCCCGTGCTACCGTAGCACGCCTCATGGAAGAGGGTATCGCTTGCTCTTGCTGCTCAGACGAGATGAAGGCTCTCTTCACCAAGTGGCTTGAGAACAGGAACGATGCAAAGGTTACCCGCGAGGTTGCCGACGCTTTGATTCCGCTTTGCGAGGCATGCGGATGCGACATCTGCAAGCAGCTTGTAGAGTACAAGACATTCATCCCTGCACGCAGCCAGTGGATCATCGGCGGTGACGGTGCTTCTTACGACATCGGATACGGCGGACTTGACCATGTGCTCGCTTCAGGTGAGAACGTGAACATCCTCGTTCTTGATACTGAGGTTTACTCAAATACCGGCGGACAGTCTTCTAAGGCTACTCCTGCAGGTGCAATCGCCAAATTCGCCGCTTCAGGCAAGAAGGTCCGCAAGAAAGACCTCGGTATGATGGCAATGAGCTACGGTTATGTATATGTCGCACAGGTTGCGATGGGTGCATCTCCTGCTCAGTATTTCAACGCCATCAAGGAGGCTGAGGCTTATGACGGTCCATCACTCGTGATTGCATACGCTCCTTGTATCAACCATGGTCTCAAGGCCGGAATGGGTCTGAGCCAGAAGGAGGAGAAACTTGCAGTTGAGTGCGGTTACTGGCACCTTTACAGGTTCAACCCTGCTCTTGAGGGAACTGACAAGAATCCGTTCACCCTTGACAGCAAGGAGCCTGACTGGAGCAAGTTCCAGGACTTCCTCAAAGGCGAGGTTCGTTTCGCTTCCCTCTACAAGATGTTCCCTGACAGGGCTGCAGAACTTCTCCAGAAGACCGAGGAGTTTGCAAAGATCCGTCTTGAGACTTACAAGAGGCTTGCTGGCAAATAATATCTGCTGGCAATAATCAATAAAGGGGCTGATTCAATCAGTCCCTTTTTTATTTCTGTCTGGACGGAAGAATCCGCTCCCCCAATGTCATTCCGACCAAGCAAAGCGCGCGAAGGAATCTGCTCCAGCGGTGTCATTCCGACCAAGCGAAGCGCGTGGAGGAATCTACAATACAATAGAATCCGCAATCATCCCCCTAAGAACCCCACAGACCTCAGAACCCGCGAAAACCTCTGACGCCACAAAGACAAGGTCGAATGTCAGGGTCTTTTCCGAAACGGCAGACAATTTTCCCGCCACGGCCGGCATGCCGGACAAAGTCACCCGGACCTTTGATATGGTCCCCTCCGTCCTGGAGAACATCGAAGAAGGGACAAGAGTCAGCGAAATGTCGGCGTCAGGAAAGGCACTGCGCCTGAACGACACCTCAGGATGAATGGACCTGAAATCAGACAGAAGAGACATGAGCATGAAGTTCCACAGATCGTCCGATGTGAATATCCTTACGGTGGCATCGGGAAGTCTCGTGAAAAGCCTGTCCGCAGATGTGCCGAGGGAACTGAAGGCAGATGCATATTTGAGAAGGATGCGTCCCTGGTCTGTCAACACCACGGCCCCCCTGTCACGAATGAAAAGCTTCACCCCGGCTTGTTTTTCCAGCTCGGCGACATTCTGGCTTACGGCAGGTTGGGATACGCCGAGAACTGAAGCTGCCTTTGTGAAGCTTCCCTGCCTGGCTACCGTCTGGAAAACCGTTATCTTAAAGTCCTCGAACATAGGCACATTGGGTAATGCAAGGATACAAAAATACATAAAATAAGGTAGATTTGGTTAATTTTGATATATATTTGTAATTTTTTGGGGGATTTGACGTCTGATGTTCAGATCTCTCCATTCGCTTCGCTCAGTCGAGATGACAATGGCAGAGGGAGGCCGCTCAGTCGAGATGACAATGGGCGAATGTATATATAAATGGAAACAACTATTAATATATTTATAGAATGAAAAGAATATTTATCATTTTGGTTGCCGTATTTACGGCAATTGCAGCATCGGCTCAGGGTGTCATGCCGATTCCGACAGACGAGAGCATCGTGATCGGGAAATTGGACAACGGTATGACCTACTACCTCAGAAGCAACCCGCTTCCTGCACAGAGGGCCGAATTCTATCTCGCCACCAATGTGGGAGCATTCCAGGAAGCTGACGACCAGGACGGTCTCGCCCACTTCCTTGAGCACATGTGCTTTAACGGAACCAAGAATTACCCGGGCAAGGATCTTCTCAACTACCTCCAGAGCATCGGAGCTGAATTCGGAAGGAACATCAACGCCTCAACCGGATTCGAGGAGACCAAATACATGCTCAACAACATTCCGATAGTGCGTGAAAGCATCATCGATTCATGTCTTCTCGTAATGCACGACTATTCTCATTTCGTGACATGCGACCCTGCCGAGATAGATGCTGAAAGAGGCGTCATCCTCGAGGAGAGAAGAACAAGGAGAAATGCCGGATGGAGGATGTTCGAGCAGACTCTCCCTTACTATTTCCCGGGCACTCCTTATGCAAAGAGGACCCTCATCGGTGCGGAAGAGCAGCTCAAGACCTTCAAGCCTGAAAGCCTTGTCAATTTCTACAAGACATGGTATCAGCCTGACATGCAGGCTCTTGTAGTCGTCGGAGACTTCGACGTGAAGATGATGGAAGAGAAAATCAAGAAAATCTTCAGCGACATCCCCGCTCCTGAGACCCCTACTCAGAAGCCTGTATATAAGGTCGAAATGAACGAGGAGCCTGTAGTTGCCATCATCACCGACAAGGAGGCTTCAAGCTCATCACTTGAGATTCTCTGGAAATCAGATGCCTTCCCGATTGAGATGGCAAACACCAACGTTGGACTCACCTTCGACTTCATCCACATGTTCATCGAGGAAATCATGAGCGAAAGATTTGATGACATCACTTCCCGTCCTGATGCTCCGTTCCTCGGTGCAGCTTTCGGATTCGGAGGAATGTGCAATGAGTGCGATGCCGTGATGGGCAACATCAGCTTCAGGGACGGCGAGGCCGTCAAAGCTTTTGCCGCCTTCATGACAGAAATTGAGAAGATGAGGAGATTCGGCTTTACCGAAGCAGAGATGCAGCGTGCGAAGGACAACATCATCAGCCGTTATGAGAAGGCTGCCGAAGCTGCATCGACCCGCAAGAATCCGGACTTCATCAATCCGATTCTCAGGCATTTTTATGACAACAAGCCTCTCCTTGATCCGGAGGTAAGCCTTGAAATTGCAAAGTCTGTCTGCGGGCAGTTCAACGCCACTGTCCTCAAACAGATGCTTGAACAGATTGCTCCGACATTCATGGCTGACCAGTATGTCACCATCATCTACAATGGTCCTGAGAAAGAGGGACTTGTAAATCCGGATCCTGAGGCCATCAAAGCCGTCCTCGCAGCCGTGAAGGAAGCGGAGATCGAAGCCAATGCAGAGGAAAGCACCAACGAGCCTCTTGTCAACGCAGCATCTCTGAAAGGCTCAAAGATCACGAAAGAGTCACAGGGCGTTTATGGAACTACGGAATGGACCCTCAAGAACGGACTCAAGGTGATTGTCAAGCCTACCGACTTCAAGAAAGACCAGATTACCTTCAACCTCTACAAGAAAGGAGGCAAGACCCTTATTTCTGACGAGGACATCTACTCATTCGAGGACAATGTATGGCAGGTGTTCCTCTCATGCGCAGGTGTAAGCAAATTCCCTAAGACTACACTCAACAAGATGCTTGCAGGAAAGATTGCTTCCGCATATCCGTTCATCGACGAGATGGAGCACGGTGTGAAAGCGTCCTGCTCTCCTAAGTATCTTGAGACTGCGCTTCAGCTCATGTACCTGACTTTCACCGACATGAGATTCGACGAGCAGGAATATGCAACTGCAATCCAGCAGATAGAGGCCGTACTTCCTAACCTCGAAGGCCAGCCAAGCTTCAGGCTTCAGAAAGAGATTGGCAAGACAATATACGGTGACAACCCGAGGGTTGTTCCTCTTGAAAGCGCAAGCCTTGAAAAAGTCAGCCTTGCAACCATCGAGAAATGCTACAAGGAGCTCTTCAAGGATGCTGCAGGAGCTACTCTCGTGATTACCGGAAATGTTGATCTCGCTACTCTCAAACCATTGGTAGAGAAATATATGGGATCACTTCCTAAGGGCAAGAAGGCAAGCGTATGCAACGACAACAGCCCACGTTTTGTCAGAGGTGAGGTCAAGAATCATTTCAACACACCGATGGAGACCCCAAAGGCGACTGTTCTCCAGCTCTATACCGCATATCTCCCTGACACTATTGCAGAAGAGGCTACCCTCGACGCTGCCAAGTTCATTCTTGACATGATCTATACCGAGACCCTCCGCGAAGAGGAAGGCGGCACATACGGTGCAGGAGTGTTCATGCAGTGCGAAAAGGATCCTGAGGAGATGGCTGTCATCCAGGTTTATTTCGACACCAACGTTGAGTCCGCCGAAAAACTTTCCGCCCTTGCAGTTTCCGGTCTGAAGAAGCTCGCAGATGGTGAAATTACACAGGCTCAGGTGGATATGGCCAAGGAGAACATGAAGAAGAACATGCCTGAAAAGAGGATCAACAACGGCTATTGGAGCAACGCCATCAAGAGATACGCTGATTATGGTGAGGATTACGATGCTGCCATCGACGCAGCCATCGAAGGAGTAACCATCGACTGCATCAAGAAAGCTGTAAGCGATATCCTTGCACAGGGCAACTTCGTGGAAATCATCATGAGGCCTTGAGTCCAACCATCTGTCGGGCATCCTGTCTGACAGAGAACAAGTAAAAAGAGGATGACAAAAGCAAGCTTTTAGTCATCCTCTTTTATTTAGCGCGAAACTGTTCTGTCATTCTTAGGTCGCAAGCGAAGAACAGACAGCCCAAAGGCATTTTCTCATAACTTGACAATTGCTTGATATTCCGGCACAATCTCAGGTTCGCCGATTTCAAGCACAGGACCTTCGGAGAAATCTGGGACAGACTCCTTCGGGATATCAGGAAGGAACGGAGCATCAGGTCGCAGAGGGCGGAAATAGAATCCCATAGGCTTTCCATCATCCATCTTGGATGCAAAGCGGTTTAGGCCTATCCTCCACGGCATTCCCTGCCAGAAATGGTCGAGTATCAACGTGTTGTCCAGGAATGCCATTGCAAGATCTCCGGTATATGGGACTGACAGAAAGAACTCATTTACCTGCGGATAGTCTTCCGCCTTTTCCGTAAATTCAATTTCCATCCTCCACGGAACCGACTTGTCAATCCCGACAATAGGAGCAACCGGCTCCACACTGATTGTCTGAGCGGAAAATCCATTCCTGGACGGATATACGATATAATCTATGTCTGGATTCCCCATGCTCAGAAGCCGCACATCATCACCGTCAGAAACTGCTGTAGCCTCTGTAATGAGAAGTTTCCCGTTGATTTTTATTGCATTCAACGCATCCTTGTATTCCAATACAGTTACCTTGAAAGCCATGCCATTTCGAGGAGTCACTTTGAATGTGCTCTTGAAACCCGGAACGACTGAATATTTGTATTTTCCTTTCACTGTCGTACTGTCAAATACAAATTCCGGCAGCATACCGTCATGAACGGTAAAGAAATAATGTGCAATTCCGTTGTCATCAATTTTCATAAGAGGCTGAGCCAAAGCATATTTCAACAAAGCGCCCTCCATATGGAAATTGAAAGGAATGATGGCTGAGGTATTCTTGGGAAGGGTAAAGCCTCCGTCAGCGGGTATGGACAGAGTCTCTGCAGGAAGATTCAGTTTCACGCAAAGACCGGACTGGTCGTGACGCATGAGGTCGTGATCCTGCGTATTGACAAGGAAAAGGAAGCCTTCACCGTCCGGAGACATTCGTGCCGCATAACGAAGTTCATCCCTGTTGTCAGGAGTCATAGTCTTCACATTTTCCGGCATGACAGGTTGCATCGGAGCAAGGATATTCTGGAAATCTGCCAGAAAATTGTGTATTATCCTCAGAGGACGATAACTTGGTGCTTCAAGGCCGAACTCCCCGAGCGGAGCCTGGAAGTCATAGCTTATTTTCGGAAGTCCCATCGGCTGGTCACTGAAAAATTCGCCGTAGCCATCGTCCATGCGCGGCGTGGACCCCCCGTGGTACATATAATAACCGATGATGTTCGAGCCTCCTGCCAGACATCGTAGCATAAGGGCTTCCGCTGCTTCAGGAGTACATATAGGACGCTTGTCATAGACCATCTGTATGCCAACCCCCATCTCTGCCGAAGCTGAAGGATAATCCAGAGGATTGTAGCGAACCGGGCTGTAATCAGGGTCAGCCCAAAGGTTCTTGAACATACAGAAATCACTCTTCCTCTGATCAGGGAACCACGTAGGGTATGTATATCCTGCCGTTACTGGAATCGCCTTGCCAGGTATGACAGCGGCATTCCCCCAGCCCGTCGCCGTATAGAACGGAGTTCTTATGCCTGCCTTCTGCGCAATTTCAAGAAGAGTCATCATGTGCCTGTCACCCAGCCCGGTCGCATCAATATTCCCTTCCTGTACGGACACGCCGAGTTTCGTGATGCCTTTGTCATAACTTGCCGCCGTAAAGTCAAGTACCTTTTCGCCGGGATAATTGATTGCCCACGGGGCTGCGGAATGCTGGTGCTCGTTTTCAATCTGGCAGCCTATGATAGGGCCTCCGTCCTTGTAGTACAAGCCTTCCAGCTGCCTGGCAATCTCTCCGTAAAGTCTTCCTGCATAGGCAAGATATTCCGGATCATTGGAACGGACATCCAGATTTTTAGTAAACAGCCAGTCCGGAAGAGCTCCGGACCGTATTTCACCGTGTCCGAAAGGTCCGATACGGATAATGACATCCATATCGTATTTCTTGCAAAGCTCTACGAAGTGTCTGAGATTGAGATTCCCGTCCCAACGGAAATCACCTTCGTGCGGTTCGTGCAGACTCCAGAAAATATAGGAAGGGATTATGTTTACTCCACCTGCCTTCATCTTGAGAATTTCCTGCTCCCATTGTTCCACTGGATAGCGGGAGTAGTGAAATTCGCCCATTACCGGAATCACAGGTTTTCCGTCACGGCTGATGTAATAATTGTTGACTTCGATCGTTCCGCCGTCAGGAGATTTGCCTCCCATCTGCAAATGCTCGCTGCGGATAGGTTCCCATTCATCCGGAGCATCAAGTGTATATGTCTGCGCTTCAGCGGTGAGTCCCGCTGCAAGCGCAAACACTGCCATGATTATTTTGCTATTTCCAATACTTTTCATTTCGTTCTTCAGTTATTATTCAGCCGACGAGACTACGATAGTAAACCACTCTTTCGCCTCGGTTGAGTTCCCCGCAAGATCGGTAATTTCCGGTATATAGACTTTATAGTTCCCTTCTTCCGTAAAGGTCAGCGTCTGCGATACGGTACATTCCGTACCGGAAACCGTAGGCCACCATCCGGACCAGTTGTTCTTGATCTCGGTAGGTTCAGTACCGTTCTCATTGTAGACCTTTATCCAAGGCCAGCACTCGGCGATACCCGTGCGGTCAGAAATTGTGAGGCTGAGCGTATAGGTATCTCCCAACCGGCAGCTTGATGCACTGTTCATCACGATTTCAGGTGCGTCATTGTCATTTGTCACGACAGTGAAGCAGATTGTTCCTTCAATGGCATTCCCCCAGCTCTGCACGGAAGTCGAACAATCATTCAGATAATAATAAATGGCATATGATCCACTGGTGGAAAACTCAAAGGTCCTCTCCACGGCCTCCGTCGTCTTGCCGGAAAGGCCTATCGTCTCGGATGAATAGACCACGGACCAGTCAGGAGCAATCAGATAGACCTGGAGAGCCTGTAGGGCGACATCATCACTTACTGTTGCCTTGAAGGAACAGGATACCTTTCCGGTCTGGTCATCTATCGTCAGCTCAAGTCCGTCAGCCGGACTTTCTATAGAGATGGCAGGAGCCTGCGTATCGGTAACCGCCTTGATTGACAAGGTCTTGTCAGTATGGTTTCCAGTCTTGTCATAGACGCTCACCAGAACCTCATAATCACCGTCAGTGATGTCTGCGATTTCATATGAAAACTCGACTTCTGACCCATAGAGTATCTCGGAATAATCAAGGCCGAGAGCTGCGCAATTGAAGCTCACACGGTCAAATTCCTGGTCATCCTCTGCAGTCAGCGAAACGATGCAGGTTCCTTTTCCGCTTTCTGCATTACAATAAACCGTAAATGAGTCACTGGCAAGCGTGACGACAGGGTCTGAGATGTCCTTCAGGAACTTCACAGGCACTTCTTTGGTTGCAGTCATACCTGCTGCATCCGTCACATGTATGACGATGGTCTCGTCTTCTGTGAGTCCGGAAGGTACAGAGAAATCACAGGTGAAGGCATACTCTGCCGGCTGTCCGCCGGAAGGGAACGAACTGACTCTGTCTATGGCGTATGCTTCGTTCCTGATGCTGAATTCTGAAATACCATTCTCCGCGGTGATGATGCCGGATATGTTGAGGTCGGCATCTATTATAGCCTCCAGCGACTCTGAATCCAGAACTATTTCCGGAGCTGAGCCATTGAACTTGTCCTTGGTGCATGCTGACAGGATGATAGCAACTGCACCTATTATGTACATAAATTTTCTCATAACAATAATCCATTAATAACCAGGGTTCTGGGTAATCTTGTCCTTGGACTCTTTGATGAAATATTCAGGTATGAAGAAGCGCTCACGGGTCTCGTCGATGTGGATGTATCCACGGGATTCCTTTTCATTTACAGCATCAATGCGGGCGTTTGCATTCTCCACGAATTTTCCGAATCGTATGAGGTCCTGACGACGGAGTCCCTCAAGGAAGAACTCATGGCCTCGTTCCAGCAGCAGGGCATCCATGAAAGCATCGAGACTCCCTGTCGCAGAAGCATCCAGTTCGTCAAGCCCAGCCCTGCCGCGGACCTGGTTGACAAGTTCAATTGCAAGAGGAGTAGGGCCGCCACTGTTTCTAACCATGCACTCTGCATAACTGAGCAGCACATCTGCGTAGCGATAAATCACGACATCTATGAAACACCTGGCGTCCATCATCTCCGGATCTTTTCCGTACTTGCATATTACGGCACCATAGTACATGGCGTCACGGGAGACTTCCACTCCCTTTGTATTGGTATAATGGTCGCAAAGGCATTTCAACCTGGCGTCCCCAGCCTCGAAGGTGTCATAGAAGGCCCACGGCATCACATATCCACCCCATCCGGTTGCCTTGTCAGTCCATGGCATGTCGGTCGGCAGGCATTCGGCCACGATATAATTGCTGGTCGATGTGGCACTGCTGCTGGAAGGAATGCAGAGTATGACTTCATTATTTCCGTTGCCTTCCTTGCTGAACACATATGAATAGTCACTTTGGAGGGAATACAAGCCACTCTGTCCCATTTCGTACAATGCTCTGGCAACCGGCTCCGCCTTTTCGAAGTCGCCTTTGATCATATAGTACTTGAGCAGTATCATACGGGCTGCGCCCTTGTCCATGCGCCCTCTTTCTGAAGCCTTTGCAGGCAGATACTCGATGGCATCCAGAAGGTCTGACTCCATCATATCCATATACTCATCCTCACTCAGGCGAGGCAGATATACAAAAGTCTGAGGGTCGTCAAGCACTTCGTCAGGAGCTACCGGCACCGGGCCGAAAAGGTCATACAGGAAAAGCGCCATCCAACCACGCAGGGCCTTTGCCTCACCGATATATGGCTTCTTGGTTTCGTCCGGGACTTCGGAATCCTCAATCTTGCGGATGACATTCCTTGCTTTTGACAGGAAGTTGTAACGGGAGAAGTCTGTCCACATATCATCGGATATGGCGGAATCTGTCTTGCCGATCTGCATGAAGTGATAACTGTCTGCCTCCCAGCCCCAATTGCACCACATGACATCAGTCACCATGTCTGAAAGCGTCATATATCCGTGATATCCGGGGTCATAGACTCCGTTCCAGTCTCCCGTGTTGAAATCATAGTAGAGGGCGTTGACAGCCAGTTCGAGGTCCGTCTCTGTCTTATAGAAATTGTCAGGCGTAATCTCTGTGTAATTCTCTCTCGATAGAGTACAAGAAGCCGCCGCGATAAGTACAGTGACAAAAATTAAATGTCTGAATATAATTTTCATAATAATACACTCTTTAGAATTTGAAGTCGATTCCAAAAGAAACAGACGCGTAGTTTGGATAGGCACCTATGCCGTTGCCTGTCTCGGGATCCATACCACCATATGGGGTAAGGACAAACAGATTGCGGGCAGAAAGGTACATTCTCAGGCTGCGTACCTTGTCTTTGAACGCTTTTGACGGAATAGTATATCCGACTGAAACATTGTCAAGTCGCAGATACCAGGACTTCTCATAGAAGAAATCGCTGTGCTGGGGGTCGAATCCGGAGTTCGCTTCATATACTCCCGGCATAGTACCGTCAGGATTCGAAGGAGACCATCTGTCCTTGATTGCAGCAATTGCGTTCAGACCGTAGGTCATATCCTGGATGCCATATACTGACTGATAGTTCACATCATTGATTTTCCAGCCGTTGAGAGAACCATAGATGTATATATTGGCATCCCAGTTACCCCAACGGAAAGTATTGTTGATACTGAAAGGTATCGGGGTGTTGTTGAAGAGTTTAGTATAGTCCATCTCGTCAAGTGTACCGTCCGCCTCTCCACTGGAGATATAGCGTCCCTCGCGATCCTTGAGTTTGTTTTCCAGATCGTCATAGACATATCCGTTCCTGTCGAGATAGAGAATACAACCGTCTTTGGAATTTGGAAGGTGAGCATAGGTCTGACCGTTTATCAGGCCTCCTGTCTTCCATCCATAGATGTCTCCCCAATCCTGTACAGTAGGTTCATAACCCGCAGGAATCCAGTCGGCGTCGCGTCTGACGGTGGCATTTCGGTAAAATGAGAAATTGATGTCAGTTGACCAGAAGAATTTCCCGCTGTCTATATTTACGGAGTGAAGTGCGAGGTCTATACCTCGGGAACGATACACATCGCCAGAGTTGTAGTCGATGGTCGTAAGTTCATGGTAGGACATCAGGGATTTGGAGAGGATGACATCCTCGCGCATGCGCTGATAAAGATCTATGCTTCCGTTCAGGCGATTGTTGAAAAATCCGAAATCAATACCTATGTTGTAGTCCGTAAGGGTCTCCCACTTGAGATTCGGGTTGCCTATCTTGGACATTGCAACGCCGTTTACCAGGATGCCACCCGGAGCGAAGGCCCCGTTCATTATACCGTAGTAGGAGTTTATTCCCGTAAGCGAACCTGCATTACCGGTCTGGCCGGCTCCTGCACGGATTTTCAGGGTCGAGACATTGCGCACGCTCTTGAGCCATGACTCGTTCTTCATGTTCCAGGCTGCAGACACACCAGGGAATACGCCCCACTGATGGCTGACAGAGAAGTTTGAAGATCCATCCACTCGAAGATTTGCAGTAATGATATATCTGCCGTCGAACGCGTAGTTAAGACGCGCCATGAATGAAGCCATCTCACTTGAACCTTTATAGGAAGATATATCCGGACTGGTCTGTGACGAGGCAGCCATATTGTTATACAGCGCATTGTCAAACGGGAACTGAGTGGCGACGATGCCCATACCTTCCCAACTTGACTTCTTGTATTCCCATCCTCCCATCACGCTGAAGTCGTGCTTGCCGGCAAATACCTTGTTGTACTGGGCGATGACATTCACAAGGTTAAGTTGTGACTTGCCGTTCTTCTTGCTGGCCTGCCCGTCAGTACTGTAACCGAGTTTCGTGGTTGTAGGTATGTACTGGTCCTTCTGGAGGTCCTTCATGTCAAAACCGGCGGTAGCCTTGATGAGGAGTCCCTCCACAGGACGGTACTCGATGAAAGCACTTGCGTTGAAGTTGCGCTGGGCGGTATTGTCGGTGACGTCGAGCAACGACACAGGGTTAGGATAGATGTCCCTGACAGGGTTTGTGGAAAATGCACCGGTCTCGTCATATACAGGAACCACAGGGGTGAAAGTCATGGCAGAGTAAAGCACTGCAGACTGATCCTGACGGGCATCTCCCTGAGGCACATCATTGTATTTGATCTGGGAGAATGTGGCGTTGACACCTGCCTTTATCTTCTTTCCGAAATTCTGGTCCACGTTCAGGCGGCCTGTTATTCGGTTCATGTCATTGTTCTTCACTACGCCCTGATGGTTATAGTAACTTGCAGAGAACAGGACTTTAGTGTTGTCAGTGCCCATACGTGCGCTGATGTTGTGCTCAGTTATGACGGCAGTCCTGGTGACCTCGTCCATCCAGTTGGTACCTTTGCCAACAAACTCGTCAATCTGCTCCTGGGTATAATGCTTTTCTGACGAACGTCCAAGTTCATCGAAGACTTTGTTCTGTTCAATCATATAGTCCCTTGCATCGAGGAATGCAGGTGCATCCTTGATCCATGAAGCGGATACGGAGCCTGAATAATCCACCTGCGGTTTGCCGGATGCACCTCGCTTTGTAGTAATCAGGATTACGCCACCTGAAGCGTCCGAGCCGTAAATTGCCGCAGCAGAGGCATCCTTGAGGATGTCTATGCTCTCGATATCGTTAGGATTGAGGCTGACAAGTCCCTGGTCCTTTGAAGATCCGTTATAGGTGGTTCCAGATGTCTCCGCGAGCGCAGACGCCTGAGGAACGCCGTCTATGACTATGAGAGGCTTTGCTCCGGATAGTCCTCCGCGTATGCTGATATTGAGTTCAGAGCCAGGGGCGGCGTTTGCATTGGTGATGTCCATGCCTGCGGCACGTCCACGGAGCATTGTGCCCACGGATGCGTCTCCCGCCACTGGAATGTCATCTGCCTTGACGGAAGCCACCGCACCGGAGAGACTGCTTTTCTTGATGGAACCGTATCCTACCACGACAGTCTCCTCAAGCATATTGAAATCTTCTTCAAGAACGAAATCAATGACAGGTCTGGCAGCGGCTTCTTTTGAGACGAAACCAAGGAACGCAGCTTCCAGCATCGCGCCTTCAGATACATTTTCAAGGGTATATTCGCCATTGAAGTCGGCAACGACACCTACATTAGTGCCCTTTACGAGTACACTTGCACCGGGCAGAGGTTCGCCGTGAGAATCCTTGACCGTACCTTTGACGGTGATGTTCTGTGCAGCTGCCGCAAGACATAGCGACAGCATTACAAAAAGAGATATAATAATTTTTTTCATATCAGTCTATTTTTTAGTGACCCATCCCCAAGGAAGACCCAGGTCGAACCAGAAGGTAGCTTCCCCATCATAATCCGTGGAAAACTTCACACACTGGCCGGATGCGCCGATAAACCATTGCTCGCCACCTTCATCGCAACGGTAAACCGTCGCCCAATCAGTGGTATAGAAGTAATACTGATGGGCTGCGGCGCTTCCGTCGATGCCCATGTCGATGGAATAGATGTTTCCGTCCACATGTGTAATGGCATCGGTTGCTCCCCAGTCTCCGATATTGGAGAAACCGACACCGGATATATAGAACGGCCCAGACTCAAGCACTCCGGTCTCATATTCAGAAATAGAGAAAGTCTGGCTCAGGATGTCAACATAGAACCAATAGTAGCCTGCCTTTTCGATTGTGACAGGAACGACATAGCCGTTCTTGTTCAGAATCTTGCTGCTTACATAAGGACTCACGCCGAATAGATCCCCGTCAAGGGACTTGGTCGGAGCCATGTAGAAATGGGAATTGTCTTTCAGCGCGTGGATTTTACACGTATACTTGTAACCTCCTTCCTGACGGGCCATGTAGTGCCAGTAGCCATCAAGATATTGTGATTGATCCTCATCCGCATCGAAGAGGTACATTTGGAGATAATCCTCTATCAGATCCTGTTCCTCAACAGGAGTCACCACTATCTCACAATCAAGTGTCGTTTTATTTCCGGTTACATCTTCAGCTGTAAAAGTTGCTTCCAATGTTTCAACGACAGTAAAGTTAATTTTATCAGAAATATTGGCTGCCCGGCCTTCAGCCTTCACTGTCTTTGAATAGCCTATCCCTGGTATGTCGAGAGTGATGGAAGACAGTGCCCTCTCATCCCTTGCGCTAACGGAGTATTCCCACGAGCCATAGCCGGTTTCAGGATTCAGTTCTACTCCTATCTGTTTGGAAAGCGATGTAGAGAAAACAGGTGCTGTCACATCAGGAGTGAACTTTGCATCAATGGTCTTCGACTTGTACAGGCCATTGATGTCCGTCACTGTTACTGTAATCTCCTGAGGAAATTCAGCTGTGGACGGAATCGGCATCCTGTAGTCATAGTTGAAGACCTTGGGTGCATTGGCTGCGATATCATATACCTTGTCAATATCCCACGCAGCACAGGCGATTTCTATTGAGGCAAGCCCAGCTATATTAGAGGCCTGACCTGAGATAAGGACGGTATCCCCTCCGAAAGTCCCTATCTCGACTGTGGCGAGATAGTTACCGGGGACAGAGCCATCCTTCCTGTCCTTGTCACAACTTGCCACTAACACGATCAATGTCATGGCAAGAACCGATAGTTTCAGTGTTTTTGTCATAATCTGGTTTATTTAAAACTTTCAAATACTGGCAGAGCATTGCCTTCGAAGTCGAACAGGGTGGTGTTGCTGACCACATTCTTGGCTCCGAGTTCCCAGCCAGCATCACCGGCAGGTATGAATATCGGATCCCAGTAAAGGACACCAATTATACGGGCATCAGGATTGTCCTTGATGGAGCCAAAGAGCTCATTCATGAATGCTTTCTGGCCTTCCTTCGTCATATCATTGTAAGGGCCGTTGTTCGAAATCTGCCCTGCGGTACCGTCAGGAAGAGTCGGATTCCATGCGTATCCGGTCTCCATGATAAGGATGTCCTTGTCGAAAGAAGCAGATATCGTCTTCGCCCATGATATGATTTCAGAGACCTTCCGCCCGGTCCAAAACGGATAGTAGGAAGCACCGATGATGTCATAGTCAACCTGCTTGAGTTCTCCGCACAACCATGAATACTTGCTGATGCTTCCGGCATCATCGCTGTGAATGATTATCTTAGCCTCCGGAGCCACTTCTCTGACGGCCTTGGCCCCTTGAGAATATAAAGCGCAAAGATTCTCCATATTGTCAATGCTGCCTTCCGGATAAAGCATTCCGGCCTGAGTCTCATTGCCAAGCGAAACATATTCCGGCAGGGTCCCCTGTGCTTCCATTTTCTTCAGGAAATCCTTAGTATAGGTATAAACTGCTTTCTTCAGACCAGCGAAGTCAAGCTTGGACCAGGCGTGAGGCTTCACCTGATCCTTGCCATTAGTCCAATAGTCCGAATAATGGAAAGTAAGTTCAATCTTCAGACCTTCCGCCTTTGCACGACGTGCCAGAGACAGGATATCAGCCTCGTCCTGGATCCCCTTGGGCAGTCTGTTCGAAGGAGAATAGAGGGAATTGCCAGGATCGTTGTACAGACGCAGACGGACAATATTGAACCCTTCGGATGCCAAAAGCTTCACGCAATCCATCTCCTTGCCGTCAAGATAATATCTGCCGCCGTTCTGCTCCACATAGGTCAGTTCTGAAATATCGCCTCCTTTCAGTATTTCCGAAGGGGTATTGTCCCCTTCGGAAGGTTTATCTGCTCCCGGCACCTCATTGTCACATGAGCAGGCAAGCATTGTGACTGCAAACACGGCTAATGCCGTTTTTCTTATAATACCTTTCATACTGTCAATTATTATTAGCTTCGGTTTCATATAAACCAGTTTAGCCTATCATATTCATGACTGCCTTTATGCCAAGATGATTCGGGTCAAGCCTCTGCACCTCTTCGAGATATTTTTCAGCCTTTTCAGTTTCTCCCAGTCCGTAATGGCCGAGGGCGAGCATGAATTTGCAATGAATCTCATTTTTCTGCTGCAGGTCATCCTCCCATATAAGGAGATCCGGTAAAGAAACAGCAAAGTAATCCATCACGACTTTGTCGAATAGATGTTTTTCTCCATAGGAGACAAGAGCATGGAACCTGCCGTTTGCTTCTTTTTCGAGACCGAGTGCCTTCAAGGCAAGCCCCTGATAGAAGATTTTCTCCGGCTTTGCATCATTGTAGTACATTGCCGCAGTTGGTTCGAGATTGCCTTTGGAAGCCGTCCCGAATGCCTCACGGGCGGAGTCATTATCTCCTTTCGCAGCATATGCCTGACCTAAATAATAGTAGAAATCATTTTCCTGAGCGCCATAGAGTTTGCCCTCTCCGAGATGGTGAGGATATTCAAGACATTCCTTCAGAAGTCCTATGGCCTCGTCAAATTTTCTGCCGGCAATGGCTTTTCTTGCCAATTCCACCCTTGCAAACTGGTACTGCGCAGGGACCTTGCCTTCGCCTCCCTCCCACGGGTGGAAAATATGGGCGTCAAGCTTTGTCTTTGCCTCTTCATAGCATCCGACCATATTCAACAGTGTGATTTCCTCAAGCACAAGGTCGTCACGCTGAGCCACAAGTTCAGGATATTTCTGCAGGAATTCGAGTCTCTTGCTGTGCGGATAGTGCATCTTCTTGTAAAGCTGGTCAAGCTCCATAAGCACACGGCTGTCTGTAGTATCAAGCGCAAACGCCTTTTCCATGGCGTCCAATGCCTTTGCGCTGTCATTGAACTTGTTGTAATAAGCCAATGCAAGGTTCCTCCACACCGTAGGGAAATCCGGATCAAGCTGCGCTGACCTCTCCCAGGCATTCTTCGCAAGGGAGTACTGCCTCTTGTCGTAATAGAGGTTGCCGAGATAGTAAGGTGCCTTAGGGTCGTCCGGATTGACATCTATCGCTTTGTTCAATGCCGTTATAGCTTCAAGACGGTTAGGAAAGCAATAGTCCGGAGCTGCAGCACTTGCCTTCGCATAGAGTTCCTCTGCATCGTCCCTGTCGGCAAAAGCCATATAGTAATAGGTCATAGGGGTTACCGCCCCACGTTCGATTGCGACATTCCATACCTGCACGGCCTCCTCACACAATCCAGCATTGAGGTAGTCAAGGGCAATCTCGTCGTAATTGTGGGCTTCATCCCTCATCAGGCTGACGAGGTCTTCCTTGCCCTCTCCCGTCATGAACAGGTGCTCGAAAAGACAACCGTAGTTAAATTTGTCGATTCTGAGAGAATCTTCAATAAGAGCCAATGCACATTCCTTTCTGCCGATGTGTCGCAGGATGGCTGTTTTCAGCGCACGTGCCTGGTGATTGTGCCAATTGCGTACAAGAGATTTATTGATTTCATCAAGGGCATCCTCCCAGCGTGCTTGCATCGCAGAAATCTGGGCACAGGCGAAATAGCCGGCATCCTGCCATGCGGCATTCCATGTGGATTTATAGAAGAAATCGTAGGCCTCGTCATATCTGCCCTGATATTTCAGGCAAAGTCCGAGATTATAAATCGGTTCGCCGTCATAAGGGTTCGGATTCCTCTTCTGAAGCACCTTTACAGCCGTCCTGAGATAGCTTTCCGCTTTTTCGAAACGTCCTTTGCGGATATACCACAATCCGAGGGCGTTGTTGTTGCGAACATCAGATGGGTCCCTACGAAGAGCTTCTTCATAATAGTCCACAGGACTCCAGGTAGCGTGGCGGTACTGCTCCAGATGCAAGCCGGTAAGATAAAGCTGTTCACAGGTCTTGGTCTGCTGTGGCGGAAGTGCGGCTTCGGCAGCATCCGGAATAGGTTTCACCTCATCGGATTCGGCATGCCAGTCAAGCACGATACGCCCGTTCCTGTAGATTTCAAGATTGAGTTCATTGATTTTCACCTCACCTGCGGCGACGGTTTCATCCAGAAGTTCTTCCGGAGTTATGACTGCGTCCTTTTCATAAAGGACCTTGCCACAGTCAGTGCGGAGAATCACCTTGACTTCCTGCCTTGAAGTGGCGAAAATCTTGAAACGGACTTTACCGCTCCCCTCTTCTTCAATATTCAGAAGCAGGTCTCTGCTTGCATTCTTCACGACACCGAGTTCGCGGTAAGGCATGAAATACTGCACGAAAGACTTTTCCTCATACGGCTGAAGCCATGTGAAATCCGGTTGGTTCTCGGTGTACACACCCGCCATAAGCTCTATGTACGGTCCGTCCTCATCGGTAAGGTTCCTGTCCCATGCGCGTCCGAAGTCACCGTTACCCCAGGTCCACTGTTTCTTTCCCGGAGAGATGTGATGATTTGCCACGTGAAGCATACCGGCCTTGGTGTCATTTTCATACCCACCTTCAAAGTTGAAACGGGAGTTTACCGCCATATAAGAGGTCGGGACGTAGATATTCCTGTAGTTTGAAATGTCCACTCCTGCCGAATAGTCCATCTTGTAATATGTGCCGGTAGCAATCGGGAAACTGCTGACCGCTCTTTTGCCATGATCGAACACCGCATTGATGTCAGGCGGGAATACGCTCTGGTAATGTTCATTCACAGCGACTGCTGGATTCGCCCACCAGAGGAAAGTCTGCGGCATACCGGTACGATTGCTCAGACGGCCCTTGATTTCGAGATAGGCACATCCCGGACGCAAAGTGAACCCTGCCATACCCTTCTGGTGGAACATCCTCTCCATTTCGTTCACCCACACGGTGACGCTGCCGTCTTCGGACTCCTCTATCGTGCAATCCACAGGCATATAGGTGCTCGGACGGTGGTGCTGCGGCCAGTTGAATTCGATACCTCCGCTTATCCACGGGCCTGCAAGACCGACAAGAGCAGGTTTGATGACATGATTGTAGTAAATGAAGTGACGCTGACGGATCTTGTCGTATGCCATCTGCACACGTCCCCCGAGTTCCGGAAGCACCATCACTTTAATATACTCGTTCTCAATATAGACAGCATCGTATTCCCTGTCTGTCTTTTCATTTGAAATTGATTCAATTACAGGGTACGGATAGACGACACCGCTGCTCCCCTGATATACCCTCTTCTCAAGGAAGATGGGGTTCTTTTCTGGTTTACCCACCTCATAGGTAGGGATGACCACTTTTTCTTTCCATGCTTTTACCATGATTATTATCCGTTAGATTATTGAAATCATTATTTGATCAATTCTTTTTCCAATTCTTCAAGTGACTTTCCCTTCGTCTCCGGCAGGGTCTTCACGAAATACAGCAGGGCCGCAAGACAGATTCCCGAATAAATCCAGAATGTGCCCGAAGTCCCGAGACTTCCGTTGAGCACAGGGAAAGACAAAGTGAGGGTGAAACTGCCGAGCCAGAGGAAGAGAGTTGCAGTCGCAACCGCAACAGCCCTGACCCTGTTGGGGAAGATTTCTGAAATCAGCACCCATGTAATCGGCCCGAGCGTCATGGCATAGCATGCTATCGCAAGCACACAGAGAACGACCATGAATATTCCCTGCACATTGAAAAAGTAGCAGCACCCAAGAACAAGGTAGATACCGGCAAGACCGCCTGCACCCATAAGCATCAGAGCCCGTCTGCCGAGTTTTTCCACCGTGAATAGAGCAACAAGGGTAAATACCAGGTTGGCAATGCCAGTAACGACTATGTTGATGAAAGTGTTGTCCACATCATAGCCGGCGCTCTGGAAAATTTCCTGGGCATAGTTGAATATGACATTTGTGCCGCACCACTGCTGGAAGAAGGCTACTATAATCCCCAACAGGAGCACTTTGCGGAATGGTCTTGAGAAAAGCAGGCCAAGTCCACCCTTTTCTTCGGCGGCATTTTTGGCCGATGCCTCCTGCATTGCAGAGATCTCGTCTGCTGCGTATTGTGCTCCTCCTATCTTTTCAAGAGTAAGCTTCGCTGCCGCAGTCTTTCCGCTCATTGCCTGCCACCTCGGACTTTCCGGGATAAAGAAAGACAGAACAAGGAATAACGCCGCAGGAACGGCAGTAATCCAGAACATCCACCTCCATCCGGAAGCTATGTTCCATTCCATACCGTGTGTTCCTGCAATCCGCCAATTGACAATCTGTGCGGCAAGTATGCCGACTACTATTGTGAGCTGGTTGATAGTAACCAGTTTTCCTCTGATTGCGGTAGGTGCGACCTCCGCGATATACATTGGCGACAAACCGGATGCGATGCCTATGGCTATGCCTCCGATAAATCTTGCTATCAGGAAAGGAACGAAACTGTTGAAAGCACCTGTTCCAATCGAAGACAGGACAAAAATGAGCGCCGACAGAATGAGAAGCGGCTTGCGACCGTATTTGTCCGCCATCGCACCGCAAGTCAGGGCACCGATCATACATCCGGCAAGAGCGATACTTGTGGCCAGTCCGATCATCCATTGGTTGCCGACAATTCCGAAAAACTCCTCATAGAAGATTTTCGCTCCGCCGATGACAACCCAGTCATAACCGAACAGCAGTCCTCCCATAGCGGAGACTATGCAGATGAAATAAATGAAAGCTTTGTTGAATTTGTACATTTCTTCTTCGCTTAATTGTTATACTTGAAAGCATCCCAGGCAGCAAGTCTATTGCCTTCGAAATCAAAAAGACTGGAGTTCTGGGTAACGGTACCGTTGTCATGGTTCGGTCCCTCGGAATTTGTCATTCCGGTAAAATCATTCAGCTTGACCGTCAGAGGATCCCAATACAAATAGCCGATTACACTCTCCGATTTCTTGATTGAATTTGCAAGCTCCATAAGATAGTTTCTCTGGGCCTCAGGAGATGTTCCGTAGATGCTGTCATACGGGCCATTGTCTTCAAGCTGACCGCTATCTCCGTAATAAGTCGTTTCGCTCCAGTTGTATCCGGTCTCCATCACCATCACTTTTTTGCCGTAGGATGAGGCATAGCCGTCCGCGGCACTGACAAATTCGGAAGCCGTGACATCCGTCCAGTATGGGTAGTACGAAAAACCGATGATATCATAGTCCGCATTATTCGTTTTCAGTTCATCGAAAAGCCACACCAAATCCTGCTGGGGATTGGTAAGATGCAGGACAACCTTGCTTTCCGGTGACACCTCCCTTACTGCCGCCGCTCCTTGGTTGAAGAAGCCCGCAAACTTGTCATACTTGCAGTAATAAGCCTGAGTATAACTATCTGATGTGCCGAATAACAAGCCACAGTTCACTTCATTACCTATGGCCACATAGTCCGGCAGGGCATTCACACTATTCAGGGAAAGCAGAAGATTCCTGGTGAAGTCATAAACCGCTGTTTTCAATTGTGTCTCATTGTATCCAGACCAATCGTGAGGGAGAGTCTGGCTTCCAGGATCTGTCCAGTAATCACTGTAATGGAAAGTGAGCAACACTTTGAGTCCGGCAGCCTTTGCCTTTTGTGCAAGGGCGAGAACGTCATCGGAATCGAGATATCCGGCAGTCATATATTTGGACGGTTCGTATGAGGAGTTGCCCGGGTCATTGTACACCCTCAGGCGGACAATGTTCCATCCGTTCTCAACCGCTATATCGACAGCATCCTTGACAGTGCCGGATTCCTTGTATGTTACCCCATGATCAAGCATCATATTGAGCCTGGAGTAATCACCGCCCTGAAGGAACTCGTATTCTTCCGAAGCTGTGTACTCGATTCCCGACCAGGAATACTCTGCAGGGGAATCATCTGCTTCATAGAATCTTAAGGTACAGCTTCCACCAGTTACCCGGACACCTTTAATCGTATGCTTGACATCCGTCCCATACTGGAGCGCAGTCTTTCGGATTTCATTGGAACCGGAGGAGGCGGCAGCATAGACCACCCCTCCGTCCAGACTTCTTGTTGCAGTGAAAGATATGTCGTAATACCCGTCACTGAGACCGGTTCTGGTCTCACTCCAAGTTCATTCGGCTGAGCCGGAAACCGTAATGGTGCCCAGCGATAACGGACTGCTTGTGGAATTGCCGGCACTGTCGGAAATCGCTTCATACACCCATACATTATATTCTCCCGCTGACGGGAAACTCAAATCAAGAGTGAAATCAAAGTCTGTTCCGGACACGGTTGTTCCCCAATTTCCACTGGTATTGGCCCAATAGCCGCTTGGCAGGGAACCCACAATCGCAGGATATACAGTCCAGTCACCCGATTCAACACAGACCTTAGGGTAACAGGTCGAGATCCCGGATTCGTCAGCGAAATTCACCACAAGAGTATAAGTTTCTCCGACAGTTGCACTTGTGCTACTCTTCAATGTCACTGAAGGAGAAGTGGTATCTTCACTTGCTTTGGTAATAGTCACAGAAGTCTTCCACCAAGATGATGTCACATTGCCGGCGGCATCCGTCGCATAAGCCACGAACAAATAACTTCCTGGAACAGCATAGTCCAATGTATATTCAGCACTTGCCACCGTTCCGCTTACAGGGAATGACTCCTCATCCAGTATTGAAGCCCAATCCGATGTATACAATCTACACGTAATTGAAGCAAGTTCTGCATTGTCACTTGCACTTACGGTAATGGTCTTGCTGTTTCCGGCTGCAAGGGAGATATTGTATTCGGAGAATGCGGTTATCTCCGGTGCCGTGCTGTCATCTGCCCAATACTTGAGCATACCCAGATTAAGGATATGTCCCGCCTTGACCTCTATTTGTTTGCCCGTATATCTATAGGCATTATATCCATTTTTATCAGGACTCCATTTCATAGTAAAACCCCCTTCAAAGACGGCAGGAGCCATTACAAGATAATATGTTCCAGGGGCAAGAGCGCTTCCGTCTTCGTTTTTCAGCAATGCCGTTGTTTCCGTCCAGTCTCCGTCCACCTGAGTGGTCACATTGCCTGATTCATAGGAAATCACATAATTGCCAGTCAACTTCTCGGAATTATTTCCTTCGATATAGATATATTCTATATCACTGTCAGTCAACTCGAACTTCAACACTGCAGAGGCATGCTGGAACGACAAATTGCCTGAGGCATCACTCTTTGCTATCAATAGCGGCTTCTGGTTTGATGGGAAATTACCAGGCACGGCATATTGGTCTTTGGCGATTTTAGTGGTTATCGATGTGCCGCTGATGGACGCATTCGAGTCATACGGATATAAAGCATAAGGAGCGGATGCAACAAGACCCTCTTCCACGCTCTGGTCTCCAGGTCTGAATGTAGCGGTTGCTCCGCCTTCAGTGGTAGAAAGCCAGTAATTCGTGCCATCAGTACCAAAAACAGTAATGGCGTCGTCCGCCACCCATTCTGTCTTTACACCGTCCACGAGTGTTGTCTTGGTTTCTGCAATGCTGGCTCTGAATGACAAATCGGGAACAACAAGGGAGGATTCTTCAATCCGGTTGCAGGAGAATGCGATGGCAGCAATGGCTGCAAGTATAATAATCCGTCTCATAATATCACCATATAAAAGTGTCCTCTTCCATATCAGGAATATCACCTGTGATAAATGAACTTGTCTGGCATATGCCGTTTTCAGCGGAAATAAGGATTTCCTGAATCGCCGGTTTCAAATAAACCGGTTTCAATTGGTTGTCTGTTTTCATACGTAAGTGTTATTAGTTTGTATATGATTATGCTGTAATTCGTTTTCCGGCCAGTCTGAACCCGGAATGACGATACAAAGAAAGGGCATTGCCAATGCAATTAAAATAGACATTCCCGATTATTATATGGACAATATTACGATTTTAGTATCTTTGCACATAGAATCCCAATATCATATAACATGTTACAACTCAAAGACGGTTTTTCTGGAGAGCGGGCAATAGTATTGCCACCCATGATTGTCAGACTTATGGAAGAGGACGGGATGCTATCTGCCCTCCATATAACTGATATCGGGTACTACCCAAAAGCTGAATACCATTACCGGGAAAGGCTTAAGCCGATAGACCAGAACGTATTGATATACTGCGTTGACGGGAAAGGGGAATACAGAATAGACGGACAGAATTATTTGGTATCTGCCAATCAGTTCTTCATTCTCCCATCCGGTAAGCCACATTCCTACGCTGCTGACAAGGACGAGCCGTGGACCATATATTGGATACATTTCAAAGGGATATTATCCATGCATTACCTTCCAACGTCATATGCTCCTGTCGATGTGAAGCCGGAAATACAGTCAAGAATCAGCAACAGGACAAATATATTCGAGGAAATGTTCGCCACCCTGAAAAATGGCTACAGCATAGACAACCTGAGATATTCCTCATGCCTGTTGCACTACTATCTTGGTACATTAAAATATATACGCCAGTACAGGGACTCTAACAAAGAGAGTACAGATGGCAATGGAATGGTGGAGAATGTAATGCACTATATGAAAGAAAACATCGAACGTAATCTCACACTCAAGGATCTGACGGACTACACCGGCTATTCCCCCTCGCATTTTTCCTCTCTGTTCAGGCAACGCACCGGACATTCCCCGATTTTCTATTTCAACCTTATGAAAATCCAGCAGGCGTGTTTCATGCTTGATGAATCCGACATGAAAATCAATCAGATAAGCTATAAACTGGGGATTACCGATACATTCTATTTCTCCCGTCTGTTCAATAAAATAATGGGTATGTCACCCAGACAATACCGTAACAGGCGGAAAGGATGACAGTATACCTCAAGCAACCTCCCGTTGAGTTCCAATGCCATTCTCACGGCTGAGGCGACATCGAGGGCATCAAGAAGATCATCGGTGATATCCTTGCACAGGGCAACTTCGTGGAAATCATCATGAGGCCTTGACGACCTGTCAGCACTACGGGTTTGCCCCAGAAGTTTGTCAAGTCGAGCGAAGCACGTAGTGCGGAGCCGAGACATCTGTCAGCACCGCAACTCCAAAATGGAGTCGCGGTGCTTGTTTATTTCAGGAAAAGTGCGGCGGTATTTGCACGATAAGAAGGAGCATACTGGCTCTGGACGGCAGCGGCAGGGCAGGAGAATGAGCCCTGCATGGTGACGGTCAGCATCTCTGTGATGGTGGTGCCGCCTTCCGGAAAGATATCGAACCAGTAACGGGTCCTGTCAGCCCTGACTTCACGGTAGCAGTTCCGATATGGAGGAAATATGGTTTTGCGGACTGCGCCATCGGAAAGATATTCCCAGCCGGAGAGCTGCATCTGAGGACGAAGGAAAGACGGACGCGGGACTGAAAGCAGCACGAAGGAGCGTGCCGTTTCATTCCTCAGGGTATATACAGCCTTCACACGGTCACCCACATTCAACATGTCGCCGTCCTTGAGCAGAGTCCATCCACTGTCCTCTCCCCGGAATGAACTTCCACTGGTTTCATCCATGGAAGTAATCTGGCGATAATACTTTACGTCGATATTCATCCCGTTGGAAGCCGGAACAATTTCAGAGAACGGCTTCGTATATGTCTTGGAAAGGGATATGATTCTCGTATACTTTATATTTGACGGAGCATTGAGCAGGGATACCAGGACCTCGACAAGAGAAGGGTCGTCTTCCCATTTGAGGTTCTCCTTCTGCAGCAATGTCCAGATTTTCATCCCGTCGCATATCCGGGAAGCATCGGCTGGAAGTTCTGTCCCGATGTATTTCCCCAGATTCCTGTCCTCTTCCACTGCTTCGACAAATCTTCTGAAGAAACGGTCTGCCACGGTGTGGACGAAGGCCTCTGATGAAAGGATGTTGAACCATGGATAAAAAGCTGAAGGATAATGAATTCCTCCCTGAGGAGTTCCAACAGCATAATCAATGGCAGACTCGGTTTCAGCCTTCAGTGCAACCTTCATCCGGCGCAGATCCCTCCTGCTGAAACCGGCATTGCGGCAAAAACCGTCCTTGTCCCCCACCATGTCGAGAAGAACGGAAGCCCTCTTGATTTTTGAAACGATGTTCCCTTTGGTGGCATCCTGACAAACGAGAGCATCCGCAACTTGTTTTCTGGCCCCTGACTGATCAAAGAGAGCAGAAGACGGCAACCGGCTGCCTGTCCATGGAGAAACTGCACCGATACGGGTACGGATGAAAAGATAATCCTCAAACCATCTCCAGTCATGTGTCAGATTCCTGGAAGAGGCAAAATCCTTAGCCACGGCATCGTCCATATATTTCACGGCCCTGTCAAGGGTTTTGCAGAACGTGGAATCGACATCCTTCCACTGCCCGTTCTCAACAATTGAATTCATCCTGAACAGGATGGATTCGGTCAGAGCAAGACTTGAAGGCATGCCAGGAAGCCAGCTGAATCCGCCGTCAGCGTTGAGGCAATCGGACATTCCGGCTATCGCTTCAGCCATAAGCTTTTGATAATCAGTCTCTGCAGACAGGCCATTGCGGCTGAAAAGTCCGGCATACAAAGCCTTGGTGAACACCCCGGCCCATGAAATGACATCCTTTGACCCTGTCGGAGAAGTTGAAAGACAGAAGTCCGAAACAATGTCTTCCAATGTCTTCACCGAATATTCCGCTCCGTAAGGTGAAGTGCCTGTGAAACGGGAGCGGAGAGAGTCAAGTGCCTCATTCTCATCCATATCCGGCCTGAGCACCATGCTGTGTGCCTCTGTAAGGGTCTGCTGAGCCCTTTTCACCGGGACGGTGACGAATACTCCGTCCGAATAATTTCCGGCCTGGAACACGACCTTGAACCCAAGCTCATCGGAGTCATCACCGGCATCTATCAGGAAACTGCCAGATGATTCGCCCTCCGCTCCTACTGTAAGCCTTGAAGACAAAGTCATGAACGGTTCAGAATTCTTGTAGTCATTTCCCTTATACACATAACAATACAACATTCCATCCAACTGATTCCCGGATAGATTCTGAACGGATGCGGCAAGGTTGAAACTGTCACCCTCATAAAGATACTGAGGCTTCCCTACAGAGACCTTCAGAGGCTGGGTGACCACCATCTCCCTACGCAACACATTGTTGTTCATAGACTTGTCGTGTGCGAATACAGATACGACAAAAGTCGAAAGATTGTCCCTCGCCGGGAAAGTCACCATGGCCTTTCCTTCCTGTGAAGTCCTTGCAAAAGGCTCGAAGCACAATGTCTTTGCAAAGTATTCCCTTACAGGTATCCGGGGAGCCGGAGCAACTGCATCGGCAAATTCCTCGTTCTCAACGCCTTTAGACAATACACGCTGGAACGGGATCGCCTCGGTTTCCCAATCGATGCTAAAATGAAGCGGAAGGCTGATGTATGGCTTGTAAGGGGAAATCCGTCTCCAGCCGTGCTGCCTGACGGTTTCAAGGCTCTTGTCATAGACTGTAACAATACATTCTGTTTCTGGACGGGAAGCAATTCCAATCGTGCAGATCTGTCCGGGATGGGCAGTATCAGTAAATGAGGAAAAAGACAGAGGAAGACTCTTGTCATCATATTCTGTCCTCTGATAATCAGCAGAATAAACATTATTCAGTCCATCCTTGACATCTAAGATGGTCATTTTAACATCGTCCGGCCAGTCCTTTACCCAATCGAAATCGATTCTTGTCAGGGATCCGCCCTCCTTCAAAGTCACAATCCTGCTGTCAAGAATCCTTCTGCCGGCATCGCTCACCACGGCCAAGGCCCAGAGAGGTGCTTCCGAGGAGCCGTAAAGCATCGACACCTTCCCTTCGGCAGAAAGTTTACGATAAGCCCTCCTGGCATTGAATCCCAATTCATTTCCATCTTCCATCCTGACAAGACGGCAGACGGTTTTCCCTGAAAATGCTCCGGAGCGGGCCGCAGCATTGAATGTAACGTCATAAATTCCTGAAGGACAGCCTTTCAAGTCAATTTTAAGAGTGTCTGAGCAGAAAGCATTTCCACGGCGCAGGACTTTTCCTGAGCGGGACACTTCGTAGCTCAACGCAAGAGCAACAGGCCTGTTCAGATAATTGGACGCAGTGACTACAAAAAAGGCCGAATCTCCTTCCATCAAATAACTCAAAACCTGAGCCTGTTCCCTGTCTGTGTCAACCCTGCCCTTCCCGGGATTGAGCAATTCGGCATTAATGCCAAGTCCGGAAGGGACTGAGAACGAATGGGATCTTTCAACTGTCATCCCTGTCGCTTCCGTCACCCTGACCCTCACTTGATAATATTGTGAATAAACATCGGACTTTTCCGTGAATACAGGTATCTCAAAGGAACCGTCCGGAAGAAGATCCAGAGACCCGGACAATCCTTCCTCCGAATTGCCTGAAACAGAATATGAAGCCTTCGCATCCACAAGATTATGACCGCTGTATGCCTTCACACGGCCTTTGACGACAAGGCTGTCTCCGAGGAACCTCATTTCATCTTCATGGTCGAAAACAATCTCGAAATCAGGAAGCACGAAATCATCGACAGTGACATATTCGCTCCCGACAGGAGAGTTCCCTTCATATACAGCTATCCGCAGGGATCCGTTACGGATGTCCTTTGGAATGACGAACTCCCCTGCCGCCGAGCCGAACTCCCCTAAAGTCAGGTCATAAGATGACAATGGCTTTCCTGACTGATCGGTAAAGCGGACCTTGAAGGCGGTTCCCAACCCCGCGACGCCAAGGGGATTACCAGACAATTGATTATAGACCAACACTTTATATTTCAGAGTATCCCCCGGGTTGAAAGCTGACCTGTCCGTGAACACCACTGCCTTCAAGGATGGATCTGAAGGTTTCTGTTTATCCTGGACTGAACTGATTCTTACCCAGGAAGACTTTCTGTAGCCATGATCGTCATTGCAGGAGAATATGGCACGGACATACTTGTCCCTGCTGTCTTTGATCTCAACAGGAGTGAACCTGTCGAGAGGGTAATCATGATACCGGGCAACGGTGTCCTTTCCTGAAATGATGCAGATGTCGGCTTTATCCAAAGGTCTGCCGGTGGAAGATTCACAGACATAGAATCTATGAGAACCCTCTGAATATGTAGTCGCAATTGTCAGCCGTGATCGGACAAAATTGAATGATGTCTTGAAATTGCCTGAGCTGAAAGCAAGTACACAAGCCCCGTCATCCATATCAGGGAATCTGTAGAACAATGTATCCGGGAAATGGCAGCTCCTGACAGTATTGGCGATACGGGCGGAACCGAGGGCAGGGCCGCCGATGGAGTCGCGGTAAAGCGTGACATCAAGGTATGGCAGGTTGCTTGCATATAGGGAAAGCCCCCCGGATTCTTTCTTCATTCTTACTGAAGGAGCTGTGATTCTGTCAATCAGTCCATTCACCCCGGTGCATCCTGAAGCTATAGTTTTTTCAGTCCCCCTGAATGAAGACTGGTGGTACAGAAATGAGCGGCAGTCAGAAATAAGGGTCTGCATTGCGGCCGACCTGTCAGGCACCCTGGCGGAAAGACCGCTCAGGCTGTCCATCCTGTGTTCCAATATGGCTTCGGTGGCATAGAGAGACAGGGCCTTGGTCTTATTGGCCGAGGCAAATTCATCAACAGAATGATAATCAGCCTTGTCAAGGAACTGTCTCAAACCGGCATATTTTCCGTTTGGATAGGTATTCCCAAGGTATCCGCAAAGCAGATCCAAAGGTTCAGATGACATTGAGCCCCTGGAGGTGATGCCGAGCCAAGGATTCATCTTATTGTATGAACGCCACAAGGCAAATTCATAATCATTTGATATATTGGAATATACAAAAGAAGGCAAATTTTTGCCGAAACTTCTCCCATACCTGTCGGAAAGAGGGGTGTCATAGAATTCCTTGCTGTGCCCCGCTGAAAGCTCTTCGCGGAAAGTTTCGATGAAATCCATAACCTCACGGTTGTCTGCACTACGGAAAGTTGTCAGAATCATGAAATCCAGAACAGGGCTCATCTTTGCCTGGGATGCTTTTGAAAGAATGAATTCAACCGCCTGAGAGGACGACCTCCAGTCTGTCATGGCCACGGATCTGACATATTTTACGGAGGCATCATAGAAATCCAGGTCATGGCCTCCGGAAGAGGCCGCAGAGATGATGTCCTTCAGGACTTCCCGGGCTGCGGAAGGCAGATCGCGGCTTTCAAGGTCCGCATATTTGTTCCACAATGCTTTTATGTGACCTTCATCGTCTTTCGTACCATAGGACATATACTCCTCATTATGAAACAGATAGCATCTTTCGAATGTTGCTGCGGATGTGATGGACGGGGCTGCCAGTGACAGCATGGCGGCCGTCAGAAGGCTTGGGATTGATGGTTGTTTCATTTTTATATAGATTTCTCGGCTCCCTCCGGTCGCTCGTAATCGCGGGGTCAGAAGACCAGGAGGAAGCGGTTAATTACAGTTTTCAAGGGACGCAACGGCTTCGGATACGATATATGTGCTGCCGCCTATATATATAAGAGGCTTTGCCTCAGGTCTGTCCCCGACTATCTTCGCATTGAGTTCCAATGCCTTCTGCACAGCAGAAGCGACATCAGGAGCTGTCTGCGCATCAGGGGAGCCGATTCTAACGGAGGCACAATGATTCAAATACTTTGCCATCACTTCGGACGCATCCATAGCCCTTCGTGTGGAAGCATTGGTGAATATATACATCGCCCTTGGCGGCATAATATGCATGACGGCATCGACATCTTTGTCAGCGACTGATCCATAGACAATTATAAGATCCGTACACTTCCCTTCCTCAAGCATAGATTCAAGCTGTGCGAAATTGTACTTCAGGCCATGCTCATTATGACCTATGTCGCAGATTATCCACGGATTATCTGACAGCTTTTCCCATCTGCCATGGAAGTCCATCCTTCTTGCTGTATGGATTATGGCATTCTCTACCGTAGCATCATCAAGATTGCACCCTGTTCCCCAGTCAGAAACCCCGGTTCTCCTGAGGACATCCAGCGTTGCAAGCACAGTCCGCAGATTCTTTCCCTGATATACACCCTGAAGGTCCATGGCTGAAAGAATACTTTCTGCATGGTTCCATAAAGTCGGCTCCACCTTGTCAGCAAAAGTGAGCAGGGACATGATGGCTGATCTGTTGCCCATATATTCTGTCTCCGGAAGATTGGTATAGAGCACTTTACGTTCAAACACAGGGTCGGCCTGAGGGTCGCTCTCCCCCACTACGGCAGGCACTCGCGGCTTAATAATCCCGGCCTTCTCGAAAGCGATTTGCGGAAGGGTGTCGCCGAGCAGATCACAATGGTCAAGTCCGATGTTGGTTATCACGCTGATCTCCGGAGTTACAATGTTCGTACTGTCGAGGCGGCCTCCGAGACCGGTTTCAAGCACCACGGCATCCACTTTCCGGTCGGCGAACCAGCAGAGGGCCATCATGGTAGTAATCTCGAAGAACGAGAGGTCGAGATGGTCGAAAGTCTCGCCCCACCGGTGTACGAAATCCCAGACATATTCCTTTGATACATACTCTATTGAGCCGTCCGGAGCAGCTATCCTCATCCTCTCCCTGAAGTCGAGTATATGGGGAGAAGTGTACAATCCCGTCCGAAGTCCGCAAGAGGCAAGGACAGAGGAGAGCATATTTGACACGGAACCCTTTCCGTTGGTTCCTGCGACATGGATTATCCTGTATTTCCTGTGGGGATGGCCGGCAAGGGAGTCAAAAAATTCCATGTTGGCTATGCCGGGCTTGTATGCCGACGCCCCGTCCTTCTGGAATGAAGGGAACCGGTGGAACAGGCGGTCGGTCATCATTCTGTATTCTTCTTCGGTGAATTTTCCGTTCATTTTTCTATAAAATATATTAGATATCTCGACTACGCGCGATATGACATGATTTAACCAAATTTAACATTTATTTCTGTTTCTAGTTCATAATATTTCCGTTTTTTGTCATCACTGTCGATTTTATTCTTTTTTATATTGGCAAATGTCCCATTTTATAGTATTTTTACGATTGCAATTTTTAGATTGTGCCGCAGATGGAAAACTTTGCCATAGACAGGGAATCGATGCTGAATTCCCAATACATCATCGACGGAGTCAGATATGACGTGCCACCTGCCGTGCTCCTCGGTGAGGAAACGGTGACAGAAGGCTGTCCGGACATCGTGGACGAGACGAAGGAACCCTCCCTCGCCGCCTGCCGCTACGCTCAGGACAGGATCGGCGAATACATGGAAGCGGTCGCCGCAGGAAGTGCAGATACCGGGACAAGGCCGTTCAACATGGTGAGTCCTGAGCATTTCTCCATGATCAGGACGGCCGGTGCGCTGACCGGGATGCTCTGGAAGGAAGGCCATTTCAGGCTTGGAGACCTGTGTGCAAGGCTTGACTGGAAATGGGACACAGCCCCGGTGGGAAACATGGCGGCGTTCTACAGTTCGGTGGAAAGCGTTTGCGGATATCTGTATGACCTCGGAGTCAGAATCAGCGGATATAGCGTCGGGACAGTCTCGGGTGACAGTTACTTCAACATAGAAGCCGGACTTGACGACCATTCCTCCAATGGCGACGAGAGCGACGCAGACGACCAGTTCCTGTTCAAGTCATCACCTTACGAGAGCAGGCATCCGTGGCTCGGTGAAGGACGCAAATGCCCGGAGCAGGCAAAAGCCGACAGTCATGACTGGCTGATTTACATTCCTTTCGACCCCTGCCGTTTCAAGATCGGTGATTCCCTGCTCGCATGGACTCAGGGGGACTCCACAGGGGTTGCCCCTGCAATCGCAGACCCTGACTATTTCATCGACTGCTATGAAGTCGTGAGGGAGCTCGTCGAGGACGGCATAATTACGGCCGGGACGCAGACGGCGGAGGGAGGACTTGCAGCCGCCCTTGAGAGAATGAGCACCGGATGCGGAATCCGGGTGGATTTGAGCGGAGTGACGTCGTCCTATCAGGAAACTGACCTTGTGAAGATACTTTTCGGAGAAGTACCGGGAGCCCTCGTGGAGATCTCAGACGAGAATTTCGACTATTTCGACTCGCAGATGCTTCTGCAGGATGTAGCATACTATCCTGTCGGAAGGCCGGCTCCCCAATGTTCAGGGGTGAATATTGGCGAGGGCGGCAAGGCCGACGTCGCAGACATCATCGCCTCATTGATGGAGCAAGCGTCGGAGGGAGAGGACTGATCCCCTCCTGAGGCATAAACCACATAGTTATGACAGCAAGATACGCCAATGTCCCGGACAAGGGTCCGGGCTCCGGGAAACCCAAGATATTCGTGCTCGACACGAATATCATTCTTCACGATTACAGGTCGATACGCAGATTTCAGGACAACGACCTGGTGATTCCGGTTGCCGTGCTCGAAGAGCTCGACAAGTTCAAGAAGGGCAACGACGCCCTTTCATACAATGCGAGGGGGTTCATGAGGGAACTCGACAAGCTCACCCAGGGTAAATCTTTCGGCAAGGAAGGAGTTCCCATAGGAAAAGGGCTGGGAGACATAAAGGTGGAGCTGAACCATCCTTTTCCCCAGTCACTTGCAGGATGTTTTGCGGATGACATCCAGGACCACAGGATCCTGTCCACTGCAATATGGGTGAGGGACAACAATCCCGGACGCTTCACTGCCCTTGTCACCAAGGACGTGAACCTGAGGATGAAAGCGAAGGCGGTCGGGATGGAGGCGCAGGACTATCTGACCGACAAGATCGACGACAGCCGTGTCGAAGAGGCCCGCAGCGAAATCGTCGAAACCGCAGGAGTGGACCCCAAATTGCTGCAGGAGCTTGCATACGGCAGCGGAAAGATTGACTGGAAGGATGCATTCAGGAAAGAACCGGCTCCGAACCAGCTCTTCAAGTTCAAATGGGACAAGGCCGACGGTGGCCATAATGTTTGCGCCCGTTACGACAGCCTTTCCGGTCAGGTCGTTCTGGTCAAGAAGCAATATGCCTACGGGATAGCGCCGCGCAATGATGAGCAGAAATTCGCCCTCGAAGCATGCCTAAACAAGAATATAAGCCTTGTTTCACTTACCGGAGGCGCGGGTACCGGCAAGACTCTCATCGCCCTTGCCGCGGCTCTCGAACAGGCCGGGGATTATGACCAGATCATCCTGTCGCGACCGACAATCGTGCTCGGCAATCAGGAAATCGGTTTCCTTCCGGGTGACGAGAAGTCCAAGATGAGTCCTTTCATACAGCCTCTGATGGACAACCTCAACGTTATCCGCAACTGTTTCAAGCCTACCAGCAAGCAGGGCACCAAGATTGAGGCCATGCTCAACGAGGGGAAACTGGTGATTTCACCTTTGGCATATATCAGGGGAAGGAGTTTGGGAAAGGTTTATTTCATCGTGGACGAGGCCCAGAACCTCACGCCGCACGAGATCAAGACTATAATAACCCGTGCAGGGGAAGGCACGAAGATGGTATTCACGGGCGACATATTCCAGATAGACCAGCCGTATCTCGACATCTGGTCCAACGGCCTTACCCACCTCGGGGAAAAGATGGCAGGACAGAAGATGTTCCAGCACATCAATTTGCGCAAAGGCGAGAGAAGCGAACTGTCTGAAATAGCCAGCAGGCTGTTATGAGACTGGTCCAATTATAAAAAGCTATAATTGTTTTCAATAATACGAAGAAAAACATTAAATTTGCACCGCAATCTCAAGGGCTTTGCCCTCTGCCGATTAATTTTTCAAACCATAATAAATCATTTTATTAACAATTATCATAAGACTTATGGAAGACAACAAAAAAAGGGTTTATCGTTTTGGCGGCAAGAATGCCGAAGGCGACGGAACCATGCGCGAACTCCTCGGAGGAAAGGGTGCCAACCTTGCTGAAATGTGCAAGCTGAACATTCCGGTCCCTGCAGGATTCACAATCACGACCGAGTGCTGTACTGAATATTATGAACTCGGAGGCGGATATACCGAAGCTCTCAAGAATGAAGTTGCCGAGGCTCTCAAGGAGACTGAGAAGATCATGGGCATGAAATTCGGCGACAAGGAGAATCCTCTTCTGGTAAGCTGCCGTTCCGGTGCAAGAAGCTCCATGCCGGGTATGATGGACACCATCCTCAACATCGGACTCTGCTCCGAGACAATCCCCGGAATGATTGCAAGGACTAACAACCCTCGTTTTGTATATGACGCATACCGTCGTCTGATCATGATGTACTCCGACGTCGTTATGGAGAAGGCAGAAG
>JBJEBN010000055.1:0-13199 GCA_051870095.1 Candidatus Cryptobacteroides sp.
CCCGCGCCACCTTCGGTTAACAGTCAGGATAGGGGTACCTGAGTAGTTACAAATAGACAAATAATCAGTGAACTCCAAAGTATTTCCATACATCATGACAGACTCTGACTTTTGTAAATAATTGTACTAAGAAGTCTCGACCTTTGGTTTAGGCGGTTCTGTTTCTGTAAAGTAAATTCAAAACAGTGAATATACATACCCATAGTAGCATGCTCGGAGACATGTCCATGTGCACTGGGGCCTTTGGGAGGTATCCAGTGGACATCAGGGAGCGATGTAGGCAGGCAGAAAGCAATCTCCTGTTCACTGAATACGATTTACTTACATTTTGCAGCAAAATCAGACAAATTTTTATTGACAAATCAGCTTCCTATCGATGTAGGAGGCAGATTTCTTCACTTAACCGTGTATTTTTTTGGTACACGGATAATACTACCGAACTTTGCCTCCAGATCAAAACTACATTTTATGGAGCACAAAAATATAATCTATCCGAAACGTTTCGTCCCCCTCCGAAGCGATGCCGGCTTCAAAGCCGTATTCATGGAAAAGTCAAACAAGGACCTCCTGATTGGCCTGCTTAACCACCTCCTGCCAGACGGTGTCAGGGTCGATGACATCATCGAGTATTGTGACAGGGAGCAGCAGCCGGATACTGTCATTTCAAAACGTACCATACTCGACCTGATTTGTAAGGGGCCTGACGGTTCCCACTACATAATTGAAATCCAACGTAAATTCTACGAATCCTATTTCGAGAGGCTCGTTTATTATGGGGCAGGGACTTACCGCAACCCGCTGATGAAGGGAGAGCAGTACTTAGCTCTCAGGCCGGTGCATGTAATCAGCATCACCGACTACAAGCTACCACACAAGGATGAAGAACTTTGGGATGCGGACCACCTGATTTCGCATTATCAATTCATGGAAACACGAACCAAAGAACTTGCAAATCCGACGATTAGTGTTAACTTCGCAGAATTGGAGCGGTTCGACAAGAGCGCTGAGGAATGCCGGACGGAGCTTGACTGTCTGCTGTATTGGTTTATCCACTGCGGAGACCTCGACATCATACCGGACACAATAATCCGGAACGAATTCGTCTCAAAGCTCATAGACGCCACCGAAATCGCTTCAATGACACCTGATCAGAAACTTAGATTCGAAAATGACATTATGAACGAGTTGGATTTTGAATTTCAGAAACGGATGGAGCGAAAAGAAGGCAGAGAGGAAGGCAGAGAAGAAGGCAGAGAAGAAGAGAAAATTGCCATGGCTTCTAAAATGCTGAAAATAGGAATGGCATTTGACACTGTAGCGGAAATTTCCGGGCTTACGGTTGACAGGGTCAATCAGCTAGCAGCTCAGCTGTAGCTACCGAAATCGCTTCAATGACACCTGATCAGAAACTTAGATTCGAAAATGACATTATGAACGAGTTGGATTTTGAATTCCAGAAACGGATGGAGCGAAAAGAAGGGCTTGAGGAAGGGCTCGCAAAGGGCAGAGAAGAAGAGAAGATTGATTCCGCAAAACGGATGTTGGCAGACGGGATGGAAGTTGATATGGTTGCGAAGTATTCGGGTTTGCCTGTTGAGACATTGATGACGTTGTGACATCAGGCAAAGATAAATACAACCAGACCGGAATTCACTACCATACCCATCAAATCTCCGGAACCTTTTCATCGTCGATGAAGACGTCGCCGCCTTCGTACCATTCCTTCAGGTGGACGCTCATTTCAACTTCTGTCGCGCCGAATATGGTGAGAGTGATGTTGTAGCGGTTGCCGGCCTCGAAATAAGTTCCGGTCTTGATAGGGACTTCGGTAACTCTGTCAGTAATTACCCTTCCATCGTCCTTGACTTCGGACAAAGTAATGTATGCTGTATATTCAGCATCCGGAGCGACAATGAGACTGCCGCCAAGTTTCTTCCTCGGGTTCTCAGGAGCCTTATCGGGAGCTGGATATGTAACAATCGAATAATCACCAAGCAGGATACTTCCATCATCCTCGGCAAGAGGAAGTGTCTTATAATCATCCTCGAATACAATGCCAACATTGCTCGGATTATCCTTGTCAGCCACAGTGAAGAGTCCTTTGTAACGTGAGAGGATTTCAAGAGACTTTACCGTAACTATATTTTCATGTCCTGCAGTACACCCGGGGACTATCGTGAAATCCAGCTTTGCAAGGTGATGCTTGAATACCAAAACAGGATTGATACCATTCTGAGCTGCATAGTAGCTATAGCAGTAATTCATCATTGCTGCCAGTTCCTTTTCATCCTTGAAGATAGCTTTCTGTTCGTTGGTCATTTCAGCCTTTGACGACATCAGATCCCGGCTTCCATCTATTTCTATACCAATTGAAACGGAATCATCATTTCGGTTAATGTCAGACTCCCGGACTGGTATATCATCGACATAATAGGCAAATACGTTATAGATCTGATGAGATCGGTCTCCATCGGGCCAGAATAACTGTCCTTCATCGTCCTGCCATTCCACTACATTGGATATGTCGCTTATTCGCGCTCTCTTTCCAGACTTCGTTGCCGGGTTGTCAATGGAGCCATCTATCAAGCAGCGGCTGTCATCTTCAGAAGATGTGATTGACATGACTGTGTTCATATCAGTATTGAAGGCATACACATAGAAGTCACGCCCTACAAGCTGCGATGCCTCTGTAATGACTCCCGATCCCTTGGTAACAGGTGCGGCTGGCCTTGAGGTGGATGACAGGCCGATGTCGGTGATGTCGTCGGAGCTTCCTATCATTATCCTGACGGCTATAGGCATGGCATTTTCGCCATAGTCTTCCTCGTCGAAATAACCACGGTAGGAGTTGTCGGCACAACCACAGAGGGCCATGCAGACAAGGGACAACATATATATATATTTCAATGCACTCTTTTCCATCACACTTCGAGATTTATGTCATCATCGTTGTCCTTCCACTCCACCAGTCCCTGGCCGCTGCCTGAGACCACCTGAGTGCGTGTAATTGTCAGAGGGATATTCACATCCAGGGTGGCATCCCTGGTGCTGCGGTAGCCGCTCTTCTCGTATTCATCGACAAGAATCATCAGGTCGGCTTTCTTTATCAGGTCGTAGATATTGAGTCCGGCATGCATGAGCCTTTCTTTGCGGACATCGTTCTCAATTGCGCTCGCCCTTACAAAGAGCTGGAGGATGCCGGGGCCAGTGATATAGGCCGGATCGTCTGCCGGGAAGAGTCCGAGGACTCCCACTTTTCCTTCGTATGTGTGTTTCTGGCCATCAGAGGAAACTTCTTCCATGGAGAAGTGTACTTTTCCTGATGCGCGTCTCTCGGATGCGGCGATGATGCCGGTCATCATGGATATACTCCTCGGGACACCTGAAATTACTCCGGTCAAGCTCTCGATTGTTACTCCTTCGTCGTGGTTGATGTAGACGCGGAAGGTCAGTTCGCGGGTGATTCTGTTCGGGCGGAGAGTGAGCAGGACAAGGTCCTCCTCTTTCCGGGATACTGTCGGGTCGCTGTCGTTAAGAGGCGGGAGGGTAAATTTCTTGACTTCCGAATAAAGCGGGTCTGCGGAATGGATGTATGGGCAGGTCGGATTGAATTCCAGGAGGTCTGAGGCTGTAATCTCTTCTTTGGTAAGGATAGGGACTGTAGCCGTGATTGTGGTCATTGCCACATCAAGGTCCGTTGCGAATTCGTCAAGTCCGGAAATCGTGTATTTGTAGTCGTCAGTGCCGTGGGCTATGGCTATTGCATAATAGTCGCCGTTGCCGACAATCTCTGTATTGACTATGACTTCTTCGGGGGTGTCGTCTGATGAGTCGCCATTCTCGTCTTCAGGAGTATCTGAAGTTCCGTCCTCCGGTTCGGAGGAGTCATCTGCCATCGGGGTCGCCGATTCATCTGCATTTCCGTTATCTCCCTCGTCAGGATTGGTGTCAGGATTGCCTCCAGGGTTATCTTCCGGGATGGACGGGTCAATGAATTGTCCCTCACGATCAAGCCAATATACGTAATGGACAGTGTTCTTGATCCTGCTCATGGCTACAGTCACCGCGACGGGGAGTTCTCCGTCAGTGCTGGTGACTTCAGACCAGTCGAAGCCGAAAAGGATGCGGGTCTCGGTAGGGTTCATCTGCACTTCCGAGCCTTCGCCTTCATTGCGGAATTCCACATGGCTGCATGACACGGCTAATGACATCAACAAAATCGCTGATGTCACTATCATCAAGTATGTGTCTTTAATCCTCATGGGTTTTGCAACCATTCTCATATGGTTCTAATTCTTCTTTGCCTTTTTGGCAGGCTTCTCTGCTTTTGTCTTGGCTGGCTTGGCAGCCTTCGGAGAAGATGTCTCGACTTCGCTCGACATGACAGGCGGGGTCTGTTTCTCCTTGGTCTTGACAGACTTGGTTTGCTTCTCGGCTTTGGCCTGGGCTGGCTTGGCCTGTTTTGGGGCCTTGGTCTTGGCTGGCTTGGCGGCTTTCGGGGCAGATGTCTCGGCTTCGCTCGACATGACAGGAGGGGTCTGTTTCTCCTTGGTCTTGACAGGCTTGGTTTGCTTGTCGGCTTTGGCTTTAGCTGGCTTGGCCTGTTTTGGGGCCTTTGCCTTGTCAGGCTTTCCTGTGTAACCTATCGACTTGTCAAATTCCTTTATGGCTTTCTCCTTCAACACCTCAACCCTCGCACGGAGCTTGTCCTTGAGTTGGTCGTCAATCAACTGGTTCGGGATCGTGACTTCATAGAGCGTATTCACTTCCGAAGTTATATAGTCGTTGATGAACATCTCACGATACTTTTCCTTGTCTGACTGAAGCTTCTCAATATCAGGCTTGTCCATAGTCCATCCCAGCTGTTCGTCAAACTTGGCCCTGGCATCGATGAACGGAGTCTCGACCTGAGCCTTGGCCCGTTCAAGCCTCTCCATCTGTTTCTTCTTTTCCTTGTCCTCCTGCACTTTGTCTTTGATGGACTTGTGTCTCCATACAAAAGCCACCTTCAGCTCTGAGATTACAGGAAAAGGAGTAAAATGCATCCCTTTGCTGTTTTCCCAATCCTTTATGTAATAATTGCCGTCAGCGCTATGTGTAAACTGCTCACGTGTAGCAAATTGAAGCCCTACGGAGAAGCCCAGTTCAACATCGATCGCGCCATTCTTGTACTGGTACATCGGAAGGCCGTAGCCCGCTGTCGCACCCAAGCCGACGACATATCCCTGATACCCGGTCTTGCCGAATTTCAAGGTGTAGGAGCCATAATTCGCATAGGCTCCGATATATTGTGCACGCCATGGACGCGCATTCTTCCTCTGGTCGGTGAATATCCTGTCCTTGAACCACTCACGGGCTGAAAGCTTCGTCGTATCATTGGGATCACGCGGAATTCTCTCGCGGGTCCTGTAATAGTATCGGAACTCCGGCCTTACGTCCAGTATATTGAATACGGTCGAAGGTGCAAGGCTGTGATATGTATTCCAGTTGTACTTGGCGTTCAGTCCTATCGTCATCGTATTGTACGGGGAATTGACAAGATCGAACTCGACTCCGATATTCGGAATCGTAAGGACCCATTCAAAGACATTGGTCTTGAATGCCCATCGGTCGATAAACGGTTGCACCGGTTCCTCCCCACCTTTCTTGCCACCAGCAACCTCTGCGCCGGCAAATGACGGCACAACAACTGCCATACAGAGCAAAAAGGTAAGCAGGCCCTTCCTCAACACTATTATCCTACGACTTTGATCCACTGCCTATTCCCTTAAACTTTAAGACTGGTTGCAAAGATAGCAATTTATTCTTTCCTTAAGCATATTTGGAGGATTTTTTCAAGTCCGGTCAGGAAGTGAAATCCCTGAAGACATTGTCATCAAACGGTCCTATTTGACATAGTTTCCGGTTCAGGATTCCTTGGATCTGCTGCGTCGGAATGTTTCAGAAATGTAAGATATACCACCGAAAACAATCATCGTTACGGCCTGGGACTCATGTGAGAGGGTGGCGAAGACTATGCCCTGCGCAAACGGCAGACCGTAAATCGAGGATAGTGCAAGGGATACTACGAAATGGAAAGCGCCGATTCCTCCCGGCACCGGTACAATCCAGCCCACGCTGCCGGCGAGAGACAGGAAGAGGGCATCAACCAGATGCAGGGAATCAAGGTCCGGTACTGCCCTCATGGTGGCCACAGCCATGAGCCAATATGCAGTCCATATCAATGCCGTATATATGAAGAATACCCATTTATCTTCCATTTTCAGGCATGATGCGAAACCTTGTGAAAGGCCTCTGGCGACTCCCCATATTTTTGAGCATAATTTATTGATATTCCTATATTTCCATATCACGAAAACAGCGACTGCCGCGACGACGGCAAGAGCGACGACGATCCACCAGAGGCTGATTGACAGCCTCCCCGATGCAGGTTTCCATATTTCATCCATGAAAAATCCGCCGAATTTTTCCCAGCGGGCAGCCAGAAGGGCGACGAGCAGCAGAATCATGGACAGCATGTCCCATGCGCGTTCCAGGACAACCGTACCGAGTACCTTGTCGTAAGATGCTTTCTTCCTGTGGATTGTATCTGTATTTTCTTTGATGGCCTCAGAGTTGGAGGAGATTACGCCGCAGCGGACAAATTCTCCTATGCGCGGGAAAACGAAATTGGCAAGGTAGCCTATGTTGACGGCATTGAATGTCGTCTTGCGGGTGATGCTGCTGTCGAGAGGAAGCAGGAGGCGGCGCCATCGAAGGGCCCTGAGCCAGAATGCAAGGACACCCAATGCCATGGAAATTAGGACATAACTCCATCGGCATGACTGCAGTCCATCTGCAAAGTCCGCCCAACTGACTCCCCTGAAGGAGAACCAGAGCAGGATGACGGCTATGATTGCCGATATGAGATACTTGGATGTCTGTTTTCTGTCCATATTTGGCATAGCATCTGCAAAGGGTGCAAATTTATCCAAAAGTTTCTTAACTTTGCGTGTATTTTTAATGAATTTGATTTATGGCATCGATTCTCGGCATCGGAAACGCGCTGACTGACATTCTTGCAGTGCTTCCGGACGATACTTTCCTCAAGGAATTCCATCTCCCGAAAGGGAGCATGCAGCATGTTGACATGGAGACTGGTGACAAGATATGGCAGACCCTCAAGCCTATGGGTGTGCAGCTTGTGGCCGGTGGTTCAGCAGCGAACACCATCACAGGAACGGCTATTTTCGGAATGGAGTCCGGTTTCATCGGAAAGGTAGGCGATGACGACCTCGGTCATCTCTTCAAGAGCGACCAGGAGCAGTACGGCATCAAGTCGATGCTTCTCAAAGGTGTCCATTCTTCAGGCAAGGCTATGGTTTTCATAACGGCGGCCAATGCGGAGAGGACTTTCGCTGTCTATCTCGGAGCTGCGCTGGAGCTTGTTCCTGAGGATATAAAGCCAGAGTATTTCCAAGGTTACGATTATTTCCATATAGAGGGATATCTTGTTCAGAACCAGGCTCTTATCCGCAAGGCAGTCGAACTGGCCAAAGAGGCTGGCTGCATCATTTCGCTCGATATGGCATCATACAATGTGGTGGAGTCCAACGATGCATTCCTGCACGACATAGTGGACAATTACGTGGACATCGTATTCGCCAACGAGACCGAGGCCAAGGCATTCACCAAGATGGAGCCGCGTGAGGCGTGCGACGAGATTGCAAGGCATTGCCAGATTGCCGTGGTCAAGGTCGGCAAGGACGGGTCAATGGTCAAGAGCGGTGACGAATACCATTATATAGAGGCATGGCCTGCGAAGCCGATTGACGCGACCGGGGCAGGTGATACTTATGCTGCAGGATTCCTGTATGCGCATTCCCTCGGCATGCCTCTGAAAGTTTGCGGAGAAATCGGTTCCATCATCGCCGCAAAGGTGGTGGAGGTAATAGGTACCAAGATTGACATTCCGCGCTGGAAGGCCGCAAAGAAAGAAATCCGGGAGCTGATTGCTGCCAATACACCGGAATAGTCCATGGCTGGTTTCATCAGGGATTACCTTCGCCGCAGAAGGCTGCAACGGGATGCGAGCAGTGTTCCGACGGGATTCGTGCCTCTTGCGGACATTTCCACGGCCGATGTGGTGATCGATGTGGAGGAGCCTGGCTTCGATGAACTGAAGGAAGATATTCTTGCATGGGGGCGTTCAAACAATATCAAGGTAAATATTTTTTTCATCGATTTCAGGAAAATCGGCAAGGGGGAACTGCTTCTGACAAGCATCCAGACAACTATCCTCAAGAAGGAGCTGAACTGGTACGGGGTGCCGCCTCAGGAGAAGGCTTCTTTGCTTGCCGAAGAGGGCCGGGATTTGTTCATTTCATTGATAGATAATGGGGATTTCCCGATTGAATATTTGAGCAAGTGCTCTAAGGCGAGATTCAAGATTGGCAGGAAGAGGTTTGATGGAGACGCCTATGATATGGTGATGACAGGTGAATGCACTCCCGAGATGAAGGCTTCACTATGTTCGGATTCGAGGAAGGTGTTTGCGGCTATCGCGGAGTTTCTGACCAAAATCAAATAAAATTTGAAATCATGAAAGCAAGCAGATATATTATTACGGCCCTGAAGGGGGCCTGCATGGGGGCGGCAGATGTGATTCCGGGGGTTTCCGGTGGGACAATCGCCTTCATCATGGGGATTTATGACGAGTTCGTGGGGTCCATTGCCTCCATCAATGCGACTGCTGTGAATCTGCTTCTGCACGGGAAGTTCCGTGAGTTCTGGAAGCATATCAACGGTGGGTTCCTTCTCAGCATCTTCATCGGCATAGGGGCTAGCATCCTGCTTCTGGCCGGGATGATGCAGTACCTTCTCGGGCATTTCCCTATCCAGACCTGGGCATTTTTCTTCGGGCTGATAGTTGCTTCTTCCATTTTCATTCTTCGCGGAGTGTCCGGTTGGAAGCTGAAGGACGGGGCGTTCGTGGTGCTCGGTATCCTGCTTGGCGTGCTGGTATGTACGCTTTCGCCGACTGAGACTCCCGAGGGGCTCTGGTTCATTTTCATAAGCGGCGCCATCGCCATATGTGCGATGATCCTGCCCGGTATTTCCGGGAGTTTCATCCTGCTGATTCTTGGGAAATATCAATATATGATGACTGCCGTATCGGGTCTTGTGTCTGGTGTGGACTTCGGGCGCAATCTGCTGATTCTCTGCGTATTCGGGGTCGGTGCAGTGGTAGGTCTGCTGTCTTTCAGCAAATTCCTGCATTGGCTTCTCGCCAGATGGCATCGTGAGACTCTCATCACCCTTGCCGGGTTCATTATCGGTTCTCTCGTTAAGGTCTGGCCATGGAGCAATGCCGAAGCGATGGAGCAGGCGGCTTCTTCCGGCAGCCTCCAGATTCCATGGGCCATCCTTTTCGCCGTCATCGGCTTCTGTCTTGTCACGGCAATTGAGATCGCGGGTAAGAAAATCAATATGGGGACATCGGGTTCTCAATTATAAGATTATTCAAGGTAAAATCATCCTACTTTTTGTCCAGGTGACCGATTATTCAGGCAAGCAGGCAAAGACCCTAATCAACCCTCACCGGCCATGTTGAAGGCAGCTGCACTTTCACCCGCTAAGACAATGGGGGATTTGCTTACTTTGTTTGCATATCCTTTTGCCTGAGGTACTTGGGATTTGCTCACTTTGTTTGCATATCCATTGTCTTGAGACATGGGGGATTTGCTCACTTTGTTCGCACATCCCTTGCCCTGCGCCACGGGCGATCTTACGAGCACATTCGCTCGCGCCCTTTGGGCGCTTGCGGCATTTTTTATAGCAAGTCCTTACGTGAGCGAGCTCACGACGGACTTGCTATAAAAAATGCCCGGCATCTTCGATGCCGAGCGAATGTGCTCGTGATCCGGTTGGGATTCGAACCCAAGACCCACAGCTTAGAAGGCTGTTGCTCTATCCAGCTGAGCTACCGGACCGGCCATTTTTGTAAAGTGGATGCAAATATAGTCTTATTTGTTGAAATGACCAAAATTATTTTCTTTTGGTTAATCTTGCCTGGTGCTACAGCGATATCATGATGCTATTATCTGATGAAAGCGGATGGGGTCCAGGTCAGTCGGTGTAGAGGCATTTGGAAAAATTGCTATATTTGGAACCGATATGTTTTACAAATATCGGAAAAGTAACTTGACAACGGTTTATTGAAATGATGCAGAGTGTTTTTGATTTCCTGTATGACCTCAGCCTGCACAACGACAGGGAATGGTTCAATGCCAACAAGGAACGGTATCTCGAGGCAAACAATATATTCAATGGTTTTGCCATGGATCTGGCGAAGAGACTTGAAGAGGCAGACCCTCAGGTCGGAAGGCAGCAGTTGAAAGACATGACCTATCGTATATATCGCGATGTTCGGTTCTCAAAATACAAGCATCCATACAAGACCCATTTCGGGGCATTCATCTGCCGTGGTGGCAAGAAATCACCGTACAGCGGCTATTATTTTCAGGTGGGAGTTGAAGGACAGGGCAATTTCGAAGGGGCCAACCTGCTTGCTACCGGAGATTACATAATTGATCCGAAGGCATTGAGGGTGCTTCGGGAAGACATATCCATGGGTAATGGAGAATTCGGAAAACTTGTGCGTAGCTGCGATCCGCGTTTTGAAATGGACTTCGAGGGATGCCTGAAAAAGATTCCTGCCGGATTCCCTGCAGACTGCCCGGATGCCGATTATCTGAGGCTGAAGAAATATTGCGTTTGCTACGATGCCCCTGACTCATTCATGACTTCACCAAATCTCCTGGACAGGACCGTCAATCTGTTCAAGACCACCACTCCCCTGCTCCACTACATCAACAGAGGTATCGAATATGCTGTCGAAGAGCAGGAAAGCGAAGTGACTGCATTTGGAGACAGCAGTCTTTTCACTCCTTGGAACAGAGAGTGAGAGTGCAGGAGTATGACCACTCGCCGAACCAATAATCAGTCGAGACAGATTCACCCGCATGGATGGTCGCCCATGGTTCAGATTGGCCTGCCACATGATAGATTCTTGCGACGACAAAGTCCTCCCCTACCTCCCCTATTTCAACACTGTGGTTCGGAATCCCAGCCTGCGGCCATCTGACAAATCCAGGCTTGAGTTCATGGAACGGAATCTCATATTCTTCCATTCCCCCCATATCTCTCCCGGTAACCTCACATTCCTTGTACGACCCGTCTACCATTTTGAGTATCAGATTGTTTTTCATATCCTGTTTCATACTATCAAAAATTTGTTCGGTTACATAACAAAACCATCCATAAATTCATCTGCCAATATAAGAAAAAATTGTTACATTTATTGTGAGGATGAACAACTGCGTGAGTATTTCCGTAAACGGATAGGGTGAAAGTCCGAAATGGGGTGTATGTAGCAGAAATGACCTGCCGGTATGCATAGCTCTGCATCGAGATGTACATGATTTGAATAGAGAATTGGCTGATTTCAACTGGATTTCAGAAAATGGTGTAAAAATCGGCCAATATTTGCACCAAATGCTTTCGAAACACGAAACGGTGTAAAATTCGCCTTATTTTTACACGGAATTATTGAGGTGATTACGGAAACTTGTCTGCAAATGTCTTCGCATCTGTCGGCATTATGACCACCTCTGTATTTTCATAGACAAGAACTGGATATCGTGTCATCAGAGTGTCAATAAATCATCCTCAACTCCGGATTATTCCAAGTGATTTCCGGAGCAGCGCAGTCCAGAACCCTCACCACTTCCGGATGCAGCAGCATCGTGATGCAAACATGCCACTTATCTGTGGAAGTTGAAAGCATTAAAAGTAATTTTTCACAGCAAACTCATACTGCTCTATGAAAATCTGCTTGAATGCTGCAATATTGTTCTGCTCATAGAACATCAGCATCGCCTTCTTATAATCCACTGAATCCACTGTACGGAACGAAATCGGGCAATAGCCCCACGCTATAAGAATGGCATTGCTGCTGATTCTCGCAGTGCGTTTGTTACCATCAGTGAATGCCTGTATATATGACAACAGTACAAGAGCCAGCAGTGCCTTCTCAAAAACATTCTCCTTTCCGTTAATCAACTGGCATGTATCCTCCAACGCCTCTCTGATTTGGAATTCATTGTCAAGCGGACGATAGTTCGTACCGGTTATACCGACCCGCCTTTTACGGATACCATTGCCCACACCTAATTCCTTGGTCAGGATGCTATGAATATCCTCAAGCCTCCTTACAGAGAGTTCCTTCAGATAGTCCGGACAATCAAGGATGAAGTCCAAAGCATCCTTGTGGTTCAAGAGCATCACTGCCTCTTCTTTTGTCTTTCCTTGCGCAGTCACTTTCTCCTTGAGCAGCCTCTCTGTTTCAAGAAGCGTGTATGTATTGCCCTCAATCTGCGATGACTTCCAAGACAAATCGACACCGAGGCGTTCCATTTCCTTGCGGTATTCAAGGTCTGACAAAGTTGACATATTTGCCAAGAAGTTCTTATGGGCGGTCTCCAGCCTTGCAGTCTCCTCAGCAGTAAACAGCGTGACCTGTGGCAAGACATCTCTTATCAACTGAAAATTGAATGACTCTTGAACTTTGCGTTCATCCACATCATTTATGAAGTAGGTATCGATATCTAAGGGCATCATCAGATGTGCCTGTGCCGACAAGGAATATCGGGTCGCCTTTCCTTTACCCTCAACAACAATATCACCACTGTGAACACACTCAGCAATGATTCTTTTCAGAGTTCTCTCGTTTGGAGCCTCCGTCAAACCCGCTGCAATCTCCACCCTGCTTGAAGATGGATTATAATGCAGGAACTGCAATATTTCTACCTGTATAGTCATAGTCATCTGCTTCTATTCGGGACAAAAGTAATACTATTTTTCAAATTTACGGGACAAACAAGGCATTTTATGACCCGATTGAATGCCCTTTTTGTCCCGAATAATCATTCCAACAGCCATATTCCGGATAAAATCGAGTTTCTGACTGCCATATTTCGGATGGCTTCAAGACCACTATTGCACCTTTTCAAGACTTAGCAACTACCCGTTTTTACACCTTTTCAAGGTTAAGCGCACACAGATTGACGTTCTTCGTCATCACATTGCGCACAGCCTCCGGACTGTTCTTCGCATCGGTCACCTGATCGGCCAAGTAGTCGGCAGAGAGGGAGACACCG
>JBJEBN010000056.1:0-2476 GCA_051870095.1 Candidatus Cryptobacteroides sp.
ACATAACTGCTGCAATTGCTACGATGCGTTTCATGGGATTCAATGAAAATTATAAAGCGCGTGGCGCAAAATTGATCACCACGCGCTTAGTTGTATCAGAATTAATTATTTTGTCTAGACAATATCACTAAATTAAATCAATAAAGGTTCGATGCAAGGACTCCGTCAGGAAGGCTGTCAGGAGAATATGTACCGAAATAACCGGTATTTGTATCGATTCCGATAATTTTGCCTGTACCATAATTCTTGATGCTATCATCATCCTGAAGTTTCCATAAATAATTCTCGCTGATTGATGAGTAATCATCAGCAAAGACGAATTTTTCATTGTCTGCATTGGCTCCAATATAGATACCGTCTGAAGATCTTATGAAATATTGTCCTGCAGATGCCACCCAAATATAGCTGTATTGCCCATAGCCTTTGGTATGGAAAATAGCCGGTTCACCATCCACCAAGAGCGGGCTACTTGCCATGTAATAATCTTCATCAACTTGTGTCGCTATGTAACAAGGGTAAAATGAACGATGAATAAACGGCATTTCTTCAGAGCCATAACGGATAACCTTATCTTCCACCCTCATATATGCTCCAATGTTCAACGAAGACCTGTAGTATCTCAGTTTTCTGCTCTCATCTGACAAGTCCTCAAGCTCCATATCCCATTTGTTGCATTCATAAACATAATCTGTTGTACCCTCAACTACAGGAATATATTCGACGCTTCCACCTTTAGGATATACATATATGCCATATTCATAGTCAAAATCAGACTTGAGATTTACATTGATATGGAATCTGAGTTTCCCCTCATCCGTCAAATCAACAAACTGAATACTGCACTCTGGCTTCAGTTCCACTCCGAACATTGAGAACGGAAGTACAGAATAATAAGGATAATTCTGTCTATACACTTCAAGCGAAGCATCCGGTACATACAATGTCATACTATCTTCAAATGACCACTCAACCTGAGGTGGTGTCGAAGGATAGAATACGATGTTTTTAAGATTAGGACAATCCCGGAAAGCAGAACTACCTATATATTCCACCTGGGCAGGAATTTCCAATGCCTTTACTTGGGTTCCTTCAACAATATCACCGGAAATAGCGGTGCCACGGAATGCCGAACCGCCTATATGGGTGATATTCTCATGGAGTTTCACTGTAGCAAGGCTGTCACAGTTTTCAAACATTTCTTCCGGTATCTTGTTGACCGAAGCAGGGAATGTTACGGATTTAAGACCTGATCCTGCAAAATGTGCCCTGCATCCAAATTTGCCATATTCACCTAAATAGTTGATATTGCTGAAATCGAATGATTTAAGAGACTTGCAATTCTCGAATGCATAGTCCTGAATTTCATACACACTCTGCGGCAAAATAACCTCTGACAGGGACAAACAACCTGCGAAACAATGGCTCGGAATTGCTGTAACTCCCTCAGGGATTGTTATTGATTCCAGAGATGCACAAGACCTAAAGGTACTGGTCTCCAATCCGGAATCAAGTCTTGAAGGAAGGGTTACAGATTCAAGGGATGTACATCCTGAAAAACAATAATAGCCTATGGATGTGACTCCGTCAGGGACAGCTATTGTTTTCAATGAAGAACATCCAGAGAAGCAATAGCGTGGAAGGCTTTTTAATGATTTTGGCAATGAAACCGTTTCAAGACTTGTACAGTTGGCAAATGCATGTTCGGAATAATACGGATCACCCTGATCGACATTTACAAAAGTAAATCCCTCTGGCAATGTAATTGATTTGAGTGACGAGCAATCAGAAAATCCAGAAGCGCTGATGGAAATAAGAGTTGATGGCAATTCTATGCTCTGCAAAGAGGAACAACCGTAAAAACATCCGTTAGGAATTATTTTAACCTCTTCCGGAATATTGACAGAACGCAATGAAGCACAATTGTAAAAGCCATTAGTAGGCAAGACTGTCAATGTAGAAGGCAGTACCGCTTTTGTAAGGTTTTCGCATCCCTCGAACCATGATTTATTATAATAATACTCATTAGAATCATAAGCCACTCCTTCAGGAATAACGATTTCCTTCAATGCCACACAATTCTCAAAAGCGCTGCGTCCAATCGTCTTCAATGATTCAGGCAGAACAATAGACTCCAGAAGACGGGCATTCAGCAAGAAGTTTTCAGGGATTTCCGTAACGGAGATGAAATGCTGGAACTCATCGAATGATGTCACTTTTCCAACAACATCCTTGAACAAATCCTTCACATCTGTCACAACAGCTGCCTCATCATAAGAGAGCTCACCGTCACCGTCTTTGTCATAGCGGCTTACGCATGCATTTTTGACTGTTGCGTCTGCAAATACAACATTGCCTGTGGTCTCCGGTGCTCTCTGTACAATCGAGAAGGCCTCAATAGTCTGTCCCAAGTCATTTTTCAGGTTGACAATGGCAGCTCTGTATTTGCCTGACTCGTTAGCAGTATACGAAAATGAGA
>JBJEBN010000057.1:0-2419 GCA_051870095.1 Candidatus Cryptobacteroides sp.
CAAAAAACCTGAATTATCCAACAATGATGGCTGGTATAATTGGAATCTTCTTTGGTTCGAACTATCCAAAATAGATGAATTACTTAGTTGTGACAATATAGAGAGGCAGGAGTATATTATTGGTAGTTTTATTTCTGAGGTAATAGATCACATAGTAATGTAAATAAGGGATAGAAGACTTAACATTAAACGTTAATCTTAATGGACTGTAACAACGACTACATATACTCCGATGCGGAGGCGATGGACCTTCTCTCCCTGACGGCTGCGTCGCTGTGGGCAATCCTTGCAAAGCAGTCAAATATCTCGAAAAGTAAAAAATGGAAAAACTGATAATCATAGACTCCTGCATGAGGAAGGAATCAAGAACCAGGCTCATTCTTGGTGCGGCAAAGGATGTGCTTTGTTCACGCTATGACATTGAGACCATTGATGTCAATGCCCTTGCCTTGCCCCCTGTAAATCCTCAAACTCTGAAGGAAAGAACCGCCGGGGTGGTTCCTGAGAAGACACAGGCCATTGCACGGAAAATCGCCTCGGCGGACAGAATAGTCGTCGCAACTCCGTTCTGGGATATGAGCTTTCCTTCGGTCCTCAAGGCATTTTTTGAGAATATGTCTCTCTATAATGTTACCTTCACTGACGACGGTACGACCTGCACGGGCATCTGCAAGTGCCAGAAGGTGCTGTATATCACTACCCGTGGTATGAACATCCCGACCGGGGATTGCCGTGACCAAGGCAGCTCATATCTGAAAGCTTTATCTACCCTTTGGGGACTGGGAGAGGTTATCACAGTTGCAGCCTGGAACCTCGACTATATGTCAGCTGAGAAGGTGGCAGAGAAGGTCAGGGAGACGGCTGACCTTGCCCGAAGAATTGCGCAGGAGTTTTAGCTCCTTCAGTCCTTATCAGATGCCCCTCCTGAATTGCAGCGAAAGTAGCCAGAATGCAAGTCAGGATTATGGCAGGGACTTTTATGCCCTCCAGCCGTTCACCAAACCGGCTTACTGTTCCTGTTCTTCTGGCTATTGCTCCGTCAAGGACATCGGAAAGCCCGCACAACAGGTAGCTTTGTAAATGTTTATTTCAATCAAATTTCCTCGTCGGACGGTCCGGGGATATAGACCTTGTCCTTAGATATATGAATCCCATAGGTGACGTTTCTGATTTTGCCATCCTCAGGAACCAAAATGCCGTTCTCAACGAGAAATTTCACATCCCTCTCGGCCGTATCCACGGAAACTTTCGCTTGCTTTGACCAATTCTTGACGGTAAGTTTGCCGATATAGCCGTCAAGATAGATGTTCAGCACCTTGTTCTGCCTCTCGTTCATAGCGACCTGCGAGTGCGTCTGCCAGAAGATAGACTTGTTCAGGATCGAGGAGAGCATCTCGTCTGCATCCTCAATGGCGTGAAACATACAATCAAGATACCAGTCTACCCAGTCCGTAAGGTCGCAAAAGCCCTTTTGACTTCTCTCAAGAATGTCGTAGTATTTTCTCTTCTCCTTGTTTATCTGGCGGGACATGCTGAAGTAACGCATCGTGGAGTTATCCGCTTGGCTGAGTGCCATGTCGGCTATTGCACGACCTATACGGCCATTGCCGTCGTCGAACGGGTGGATGCAAACGAACCAGAAATGTGCGATAGCGGATTTTACATAGTCCTTTGGCGTGGTATCGGCATTGAACCAGTTCAGAAACTTTCCCATTTCAGCAGGAACGTGTTCCGCCTCCGGTGCGGCATAATGAATCTTCTCGCGCCCCATTGTGCCGGATACGACCTTCATAGGGCAGCGGCGGTACTTGCCCACATCAATCACCTCCATGCCGCTTCTACCCGTAGGGAAAAGGCAGTTGTGCCAGCCGAAGAGCCGGTCATCCGTCAGCGGATCTGCGAATTTGGTGGTTGCGTCAAGCATCATCTCGACAATACCCTCCACATAATGCGAAGAATCGACCTCTCCTATTATATGGACTCCCATCCTCCTGGCTACCGATGAGCGCACCTGGTCGGAATTGAGAACTACCCCCTCAATCTCTGAAGAAGAGACGATGTCGTGGGTCAAGGCCTCTACGGCAGCGTGTTGCATAGCATCGAAGCCGATAGCGGCTAGGCGGCCCTCAAGGAATCCTGCGGCCTTGTTTACCTTGGCAAGCTTTGCTCCGACGAAATCTCTATCCCACGTAAAGCGGGGCCAATTATCTGTCTGATGAATGTACATAACCCGTTATTATTTCTGCAAATATATAATTTTTCGGTTAATAAACCGCAAATTCTGCGGATTAATATCCGCGCAGACTTCTGTTAAGTCAGATTTGTACCGTCATTATCTGGTCAATGTCAGTAAGGTAATTGGGTGTAAGGTGCTCCTTCTTGTTCTTCCAGGCTTCGCGGTCGCTTCCGGCCACGGCGA
>JBJEBN010000058.1:0-2371 GCA_051870095.1 Candidatus Cryptobacteroides sp.
TTGGTATCCCTGTTGTTGTAGATTCACCCTCACCATGTAATTTTACACTACAATTTGTTTTTGTGTAAATCTCTTCTCATATTTGTAAAGTATATAATTTAAGTTTCGCCGAAACTTAAATTACTCATTTTTATTTATCCGCTTATGAAACTTATTGATTCAATCAAGATGGTGCTGGCAGTAGCAGCGGCATTTCTGCTGGTTGCCGGCTGTGGCGATTCGAAATGCAATCGTGCGGTTGACTATCCATTCTATGAGACGACATCCATCGCAGGAATGGAAACGGACGTCGTCAGGGTAGAATGCACCGACAGTGCCGTTTCCCTGACATTGCTCACCAAGTATATTCCGGGATACTGGTTCAGATGGTCAGAGAATACTGTGATATATGCCGGCGGAAAGGCATATCCCGCCATCGGAAGCGATGATATAGTGCTCGGAGAGAAAAAGAGGGTCGGGGAGAGTGGCGAATGCATCTATACCTTGCATTTCGCTCCTGTTCCCGCCAGGACAAAGACAATCGACCTTTCCGAAGGACTTGAGCCTGGGGACTTCAATATCTGGGGCATCGATCTTACCGGAAAAGCGAAGCCAAAACAGAATCCGGCGATACCAAAGCCTGTATATTCCGACACTTTGCCTGGATTCGACGAAAGTATGGCAAACAGCACCATCAGGGTGCACATTCTCGGATTCCGCCAACCGATGTACGGAGATATTACATTGGTTGTCAATCAAGTAATACAGAACTCAGAGTCGGAAGCCAAGGTTGGCGAAGATGGCATCGTGGAATTCAACTTCAAGCAATACGGAACAGCTACCTTCGAATGTATATGGAATTACTATTCCATCGCCAATGGAACAATAGCTCCGGGAGAGACCCTCGATGTGTATTATGATGTTGCATCCATCGGTCAGCAGATGATGTCGAGCCTCAGACCTGATTACAGAAAGCCTGACATCAGGTACAAGGGAGTTTCATCTGGTAAATATGCCTGTGCCGGATCATGGACCTCGCCGGTGGATATCGTGCTTTTTTCCAAGGACTTCATTCCCGATTGCCGTAACATTGACGCTGACGGCTATTATGATGCCATGCTGTCGAAGTATCGCGATGCGCTTGCTGCTGCAGATATCCTTGGATTGTCATCGACTCAATTGCAGCTTACTCAGATATCTCTCATGCAGACATTGATGGTTGCCATGGCCAACTGCAATATGTTGATTCAGAATACTTATCTTCTGCAGACCGGGAATATGCCGGATTTCAATCCTGTGGACCTTGATAAACGCCATTTTGATGTCCTTTTGTCCGAAATGGACTACTCTGATCCCGGCCTTGTCACATATTGCGACTCTTATATTCTTTCAAGATGTTTCGCGCATCTCATAGATTCAGGATTCCTTACTCAAGGACGACCTTACGATATCGGGAAGAGTGCAATCATTGCCAACGAAGCCCAGAACAGGAAGTTCACCGAGGAAGAGCGGCGGGAAATTGATGCGATGGAATGGACCTTCCTTAAAACTGCCCTTTATCAGTTTGAGGAGGATTGCGAGCAGATAAGGAATTCATTGACTGCAAATTATCAGACTGTAAAAGACTGGCCAGGAGCAAAGGCATGGATTGAGTCTATTATCGCTCCGCACAAGGGCAAGGTCGTGATGATTGACTTGTGGAATACATGGTGCTCGCCATGTCGCAGTGCCATAGCATTGAACGAACCTTACAAGAATGGTGAACTCTCCAGCGAAGACATCGTATGGATATACATTGCAGATGAGTCCTCCAATCTGGTAAAATATGTCGAAATGATCGAATCCATAAGAGGCGAGCATTATTTGCTGACAGCATCCCAGAAAAAAGAACTTTCTGCATTGCTCGGAGTTGACGGCATCCCGTTCTATGTCCTTGCGGAGAGAGACGGATCCTACGCCTCACGCCCTGACCTCCGTGACCACTCTAAATTCGTAAAGGAACTCAAGGACAGGACTGCCATATAGTCCTGTCCCTCTGTTGATTGTATTTATTTTGTCCTGCCGGTATAGGCATCGGATGCTGAATTGTCAATTTCGGTAGCGAAGAACTCATTCTGAGCCTTCTCGAGGTCGTCATGCCATGGGTGGTCACTCTCGGACATCTGAATCACAAAAAATTTCAGCTGTTTCCTGTGCCAGTTGACCATGCAGTTGGTTCCCCATGCACCTCCGTGTCCGAACCATGAGTCTTCGGTGTCCTCGCACGGGGCAAAAAAACCGAGAGAATACCCCTCGAACCCTTCGGGCCTGGTTGATCTTGCGAGAATTGATTTCACTGTCTCCTCCTTCAGAATCCTGACTCCGTTATCTCCCATTCCGAGATTCATGAGCA
>JBJEBN010000059.1:0-2362 GCA_051870095.1 Candidatus Cryptobacteroides sp.
TGAATATCTTTGCAGGTGATTTGATAGTTTGAAAATATTAACCAATGATATTTATGAAAAAGAATTCAATCTTCCTTTCTCTGGCTCTTGTAGTTGCAGCATGCGGTCAGACAACAACTCCGCAGGAGCGTCTTACGGCTCACGATGAGAAAATCAACAAGATTATTGCACAGATGAGTCTTGAAGAAAAAGTGGAAATGCTTCATAGCAAGACAAACATGTCTTCAGAGGGTGTTCCAAGATTCGGAATCCAGGACATCAAATATGCCGACGGTCCTTTCGGTATCCGTGAAGAAGGTGTTCCGAACGGCTTCCAGTCTGCCGGTTGGGTGACAGACTCCGCTACTTATTTTCCTACCGGTTCGGCTCTTGCCGCTACATGGTCAAAGGAACTGGCATATAAATATGGTCAGGGCATGGGTGCTGAGGCACGCCGTCGTGGAAAGGATATCATTCTGGGCCCTGCCGTGAATATCCAGAGACTTCCGGTGGGAGGAAGGACTTATGAGTATTTCAGTGAGGATCCTATGCTTGCTGCCGTTCTTGGGGTCGGCTATGTTCAGGGTGTCCAGGATGCCGGTACGGCTGCCTGCGTAAAGCATTATGCTCTCAATAACCAGGAGCTCAACCGCGGAAGTGTGAATGTTGTCTGCGATGAAAGGACAATGCGCGAGATTTATCTCAAACCTTTCGAAGCTACTGTCAAGGAGGCCGGTGCCATGGCAATCATGCCTGCATATAACAAGGTGAATGGCTTCTATTGTTCTGAAAATGAGGTGCTTCTCAATCAGATTCTCAGAAAGGAGTGGGGATTCCGCGGTCTTACAGTTTCAGATTGGGGTGGCACGCACTCCACAATGGGTGCAGCTCTCCATGGCCTTGACGTACAGATGACAGGAGACAACTATCTTGGTCCTGCTCTCATTGACTCGGTCAAGGTCGGCAAAGTTCCGGAAAGCGTAGTTGATGACAAAGTTCGTGAGATTCTTCGTGTACGTTTTGCAATTGAGGCCATTCCTGATGACAAATGCAATCTTGAGACTGCTTCGCTTCCTGAGAGCCGTGCAACCGCATATGAGGTGGCTTCCAAATCTATTACTCTTCTAAAGAACGAAGGCGGACTTCTTCCTATCAAAAAGGATGTAAAGAAAATAGCTGTAATCGGCAGGAATGCCATTGCCTTGACTCAGTCAGGTGGTATGGGTGCAGGTGTTAAATCCGTATATGAGGTCACTCCTCTTCAGGGGCTTCAGAACAAGAAACCTGAGGGCGTTGAAATTTCTTATGCTCCAGCATATAAGGACTATATGGGAATGTTCGCATTCTGGAGAGGTCCTGAATTCCTGAAGAATCACCCGGAGATTTCAGCAGAAATTGACGCACCTGCCGATCCTGAAATGCTTGCCGAAGCTTTGGCTCTTGCAAAGGATGCTGACCTTGTCATCTATTTTTTTGGTACCAATAAGTCAATCGAAACTGAAGGATCCGACCGTGAGAACATCAATCTTCCGCTTGATCAGGAGAGAATTGCAGAGGAACTTGCAGCTGTAAACCCTAATATAGTAGGTGTCATGATATCAGGAGGTCCATGTGACCTTGTAAGGGTTGAGAAATGCATCCCGACTCTTGTTCAGGGTTGGTGGAACGGTCTTGAGGGAGGAAATGCTCTTGCAGATGTGCTCTACGGAAATATTGCTCCTTCCGGTAAGCTTCCTTTCACTTTCCCTGTAAGGCTTGCTGATTCACCTGCCTATGCTCTTGGCAACTACCCTCAGAAGTCTGAAGTTGAGGGAGACCTTTTCGGTAATATGTACAGGCAGGATGTGCAGGGACAGAGGAAGCGTCCGAGAGCGGTTTCTTCAACTGCTTATTATTCAGAAGGTTCGTTGGTCGGCTATAGATGGTTTGACACCAGGAATGTGCCTGTGATGTACGCATTCGGACATGGCCTTTCTTATGTCGATTTTGCTTACGGTGCAGTAAAGACAGACAAGGCTTCATATAAGGAAGACGACACTATCAAAGTGACATTTGACATCACAAATGAAGGCGGAATGGCAGCTGATGAGGTTGCACAGGTTTATGTTCACAGAGTTGATGCAACTGTTGAATGGCCAGTCAAGGAGCTCAAAGGTTTCACAAGGCAGACCATCAATGCCGGTGAGAAAAAAGTAGTAACAGTGGAAATTCCTGTCAGGGACCTCAGATATTGGGACACTGTTTCAGGTGACTGGAAGCTTGAGCATGGCAAGATTGACATTCTGGTCGGAAGTGCTTCAGATGATATTCGCCAGATTGTCAGCGTAGAAATCTAACGGTATAGGACTTCGTGTTGCGCCATAGCGCAATTTGGAGTCCTGTT
>JBJEBN010000060.1:0-12421 GCA_051870095.1 Candidatus Cryptobacteroides sp.
GAGCCATGCCGGTACTGCTCCGAGCCTTTGCTTAAGCTGTGCTTCGTAGAGAGATTCCGGGTTCACAGGGATGCCGTTGCTGTAATCAAGTTTGGTCTGTGAGGCATCGAATGTGGTTAACTGTCCATGGAATCCTACGATTACAGGAGGTAGGAATTTCCACCATTTGCTTGCGTGGTCCCACCAGATGAATGTCCCGGACTGTGGTGTGGTGGATTCGAAGTTCCAGACAGTAAGGTCGGCGAGATGGTTTGGCACCTGATTCTCGTCTCCTCCCTGGCGCCATCTCATCCATCCGCCCTTGCAGCAGTCGATGAGCGTGGCTCTCGGCTGGGTGGCGTGGGATTCGAAGCTGCTGTCGTCGCCCCAGACATTTCTCCAGAGCACGGTTCCCATGGATTGCTTGGAAACTCCTACGGCGTGGTATTGGCCGGCGTTCTCACAATAGGTCGAAGGACTGTCTATGAGGTAGCCGGATGCATTGTCAACCGTAGCTCCGATGAATACTCTTGATGACACCTGGGAACGGATGGCAGAGTGGCCTCTCGTACCCTTGAATACGATGTCATAGACGGAGAGGTTTGCACAGTTGGTCAGGGAACTTGCCTCGCTGACGCTGTCGAATCCTACCCTGCGCATCCAGGAGTTGGTAAGCCTTGTCATGTTGATAGGCTTGTAGGCTCCGTCATCCTCCCAGCTGCCGTGATGTTTGAAGTTGTCCTTGCTGTTGCCCTTGAATGTCAGGTCTTCGACCCCGACATTCTCGTAATGAGGGTATTTGGAGATACGCCAGTTGTAGCTGTTTCCGGTGAATGCCGTGTATTGCAGATCGACTTCATGCATGATCGGCTCTACAAAGGTGACGGTATTGCCGCTGATCTTTGCAATTTGGTGATAATCATATACCTGTACTCCCGTGCCGGTGATGTTGGTCATCCCTGCCATTTCAGTCTCTGTAGGCTCTCCGGCGGCAAGCTCAGCCTTGACGAAGGCCGGGTCGTTGTTGACGGTGGTAAGGCATACCCATTGTCCTTCTGAGAGTCCTTCCACAGAAGAGACTTCGACAGAGAATGAGCCCTTGGCCGCGTTGGCTGTAACGTCTGTCAATGCTGTCAGGCCACTGTTGTGCTTCAGCTCAATCATTGCAGGAGAACTGTAGAGGGCGGAGCTTGCCGGCTGGTTCGGGTCCTGCATGACGATGGTGGTCTTGTCACGGCCGGCTCCACGCAGCACGAAATTGCCGGAGCGGATCTGTATGGTCTGGCTGTCGCTTGCGGTGGCGCTTTCCACGTCGTCTTCAGAAGTATGGAGGATGAATTCTCCTTCAGGAAAATAGACTATCGCATTTGCTTTGTCTTTATGCTCGAATGTGATGATATTGTTTGCGTTTACAACATAATCTACGCCGAGTGCGGCTTTCAGGCAAGCCAGAAACGCCTCTCTATCCGACTTGCCATCGTTGGGGACCGCACCGTATTCAGTTACGTCATAGACCTTGTAGCCAAGGGCTGCTGCCTCAGCAGGAGCAACTTCTCCGTGCTGATAACCGGCGTAGGAATAATCCAGAAGCACATTCTCCGCATTTCCGGCAGTGTAGTCGTTGAACACTTTGCAATATGCCTCTGTCCAGAATTCCTCTTTGAGGTTGAAAGTGAGGTCGATTCGCTTGAGCAGTCCGTCAACGGAAACTATGATTACAGATACTGTGTATTCTCCTTCCTGCCCGCTGCGTCCTGAAGTGACAGAGAGGACTCCTTCGGCAAATTCTGCGCTCCATCCGTCCGGTACCTGGAACATCATATCCGCAACACCGGTGAGTTCTGCGTTGTATCTGATGGTCTGTCCTAAAAGAATCTTTGCTCCGGGAACATAGTTGTCAAGCTTCATGTCGAAGTTGCTTACTACAGGAACCCTGACTTCAGATCCGTCAATAGCGATCGTGAATACCATCTCTTCTTTGGAAGCGTCATATACTACATCGCGGAAGATGGTGTAGATCCTGCCTGCGGAAGCTCCGTCAACTGCACTGATAGGCTTGCCGTCCGCACCGAGGATATCTTTCCAGGTCTTACCGCCGTCGATGCTGACCTGCCAGTTGCCGTCGCTGCCGACTCTTACCTGAGGTGTCAGGCCGTCTTCAGCATTGATGTTCTGTGCTCCCTTTATGACTTCGAAATTCTCGCCGTCGAGGGACATTACCCATTTACCTTCAGCGTTGATGCCGATGACAGGAATGATGCCGGGAGCTGTCTTGCCGAAAATGACCTTGACGATGGTCCCGTCACTTAAGGACAGTGAATAGCCATTAGTGCCGTCGGATGTGTATTCGACGATACGGATGCCTGCCTTCATGATTGCTCTGATGGCTGTGGCATTGGCGTTCACTTCTCCGACAGTCGTCTCGAGCGCCGCTATGCGGTTTTCAAGATTGTCCAGCCTTGTTTCGAGCTGTGATGTGTCACAGCTCCATACAAAGACTGCTGCCAGAATCATGGTTGTCAGTTTAATTATTTTCTTCATGTTCTATGTTTGTTATTTCAAAATGTTTTCGATTATGTTTTCCCTGTACCAGATGTCGTCGGCTTCCTTGAGTTTTGCTGAAAGTGTTCCGAGGAGGCTTCCGAACAGCTCCGGTTCTTTCCTGTAATCAATAGGGCTCATCTGATAAGGGTCGGCCTTGTCGTCGAAGATGAGTACGCGGGAGAGGCTTCTATCTCTCTTGATTGCGATTTCCATAGTGTGGGTTGCGGTCTTTATGCCCCTTGCAACAGGGAAGAATCCGCTTACTGTCCCGTCAGGTGCCGTCTTGCCGTTGACATTCCTTATATACAGGGCTGCCTCCGGGGCCTCGCATGGATCTCCGCTCTCCATGATGAGAGGGGAAAGGTCTTTGCCTTCCGCGCTTTCGGGGATGCTGCCGCCAAGACCAGCCATTGCAAGCAGTGTAGGCATGATGTCCACGGAGCTGAGGAGGGTGGTGTCCACATGAGGACGGATCTTTTCAGGATATCGGATGATCATAGGGACATTGAAGGATTCCGTGTAGATGGAGTTCTTCGGGTCAAGGGTGCCCTGGCTGCACATTGTCTCGCCATGGTCAGATGTGAACACCACGATTGTATTCTTGTCGAGGCCGAGTTTCTTCACTTCGGCGAGGAGTCTTCCGAATTCCCTGTCCACTCCGGTCACATTGGCGAAGTAATATCTTGCGGCAGGTGCCTTGGATAGTGTGGTGTCGGCATTGTCCCTGACATACAACTGCTTGTATGTCATGTCTTTGTATATGTTGTAATCCTCTTCCATACAGTCGTCCATGCTTTCATACGGGCTGTGCGGAGGGTTGTATGCCACCACGAGGAAGAAAGGGGAGTCCTTGCGGCGCTGGCCGTTTTCATTGCGAAGGAACTCTATTGCTTTGTCAGTTTCGTGCTTTACGGAGTATTCGTGAGGGTCATGACGCACTCCGTCGGTATCCCAGTAGTGCGGATTCTTGTGGACGTCGAAGGTGCCGTAGGAGTACCAGTAGTCGAAGCCATGGCGTCTTTCAGCCGGTGTGTAGGCATCCCATTCCGGACGGCGTGAACTCACATAGTTGCCCGGGTTCGCAGGGTCGTTCGGAGTAGGGTGGTCTGCATGGAGCTTGCCTATGTAGCCGCAGCTGTAACCTTGTGCCTTGAGGACATCGCTGATGCAGACTGCATCTTCACGAAGAGAGCTTTCCGGCCTTTCCGCCATGCAGTTGAGGGTGATGCCGTTTCTTTCAGGGTACATTCCGGTGAGGAATATTCCTCTGTAAGGGCTGCTTAGAGGGCAGTTGCTCATGGCCCTGCTCATCACCACCGATTCCGAAGCAAAGGAGTCGAGGTTGGGAGTCACCACCGGGTCGGCATGCCATCCGGCGAAAGGTGCGTATTCAGGCTGGTTCCAGAAGGCGAGGGCCTGGTTGCGGAACTGGTCCGGAAACACATAGATGATATTGGGCATGCTCTCCTGTGCATTGCCGCAGGATGCCGCTGCAATGGCCGTCATAGGCAGAAGACATCCTTTGATACCTGTCTTTGTCATTTTGTTCAAGGAGTTCATAATGCTATTCTTCTTAATTCAATCTCTTCGGTGCGGGCCTGGCCTGTCGTGAAAATCAGGGTAGTGCAGTTGTCTTCCCTGAAATCACTGACAACTGAGGTACCGCAGTCTTTCACGTCCCAAAGTCCTTTGACCGTGACTGTCACCCGGGTCGGTGCGCAGCTGTTGTCTATCCATTTGCGACCATAGACGCTCCGCTCGATTCGCTTGCCGTCCTTGTATATTTCATCCGGCCCTCCTTCATAAAGGGCGAGGTCCGGGTTGCTTATGCTTAAATTAAGTATCTGTTCTTCAATGGAATACATAATCATTGACGGAGAGCAGCTTACAATCAGTGAATCCACATTGCCTTCTTCGAAAACTGCCGCTCCAGTGACGGAAGTCTCCAGGTCCTTCACTTCGTGTACGCGGCTGTCATGCCTGATCACTTTGTATGGAGTCTTGATTTCACAGGACTTGTCAGAAGCGAGTCTGACCATGTATTCATATTTTCCGTCTTTCACCATGCTTCCATGGCAGATATATGCCTTCTCGAAGGTGCCGGCTGTAGGAGCATCCGTTTCTTCGTGGAGGGAATATTGAGTTCCCCTTGTCACCTTCACGGTCGCATCCTTTATGAAATAGGTGTTGCCGAACCGGTCACCGAGGATGGTCAACGGGCCATTGAAGGTTTCCGAATAGTCCATGGAGGCAATGGTCTTGCCTGCCGCTATGGTAGGGGTTTCGGAGGTGACGGTGTTCTGGAAAAGGGTGGTATGGAGCTGAGAACCTTCCAATGAGTTCTCAATATCGCTTCCGAGGGCTATAATCCTGTCCCCGAAAGCGAAGTATGACTTGCGGGCGTGGAGGCTGCCGTTGTATTTGTCGTGCTCGTGGAGTTTCATGGCATAGGCTCCATAGAGGCCTTTGTGGGTGACTCCACCTGCAAACCATTCGTCGGAGAGAAGCATTTCCTCATAGCCGGAGAATTCATCGACATTCAGGACTTCGGCTTTCATTTTCTCCATCGGAATCTCCGCTGCAGTCGTGCCCGGGATATGGCACCAGTCCCAGCCTTCTACCTGATAGCCGCTTGTGAATGAATCGATTACAGGGTCACCCGAGCCGAGTATCTGCATGCTGCCATGGGTGAGGTAACGCCCGTAGTGGTTGGCGTTGTTGTAGATTTCCGCCGACCAGAGATAGCGGCTGTGACCTGCGAATGTGACGAGGGCCTGTCCGCAGCGATGGGAGAGCGAGCAGTTGTAAGGATAATTGCGGCTTCCCTGCGGATCTGATTCCGGAGAGTATGAGCTCAAAAGACTGATATATTCTTTTTCTTTTCTCGGGCAATCAGGGACGAGCCTCATATATGCGGAAGCAAGGTCCTTGTCTATCAGTTCTTTACCGTCCGGGCTCCCCGAGAGGGCAAGACGGGCGAAATGCCATGGAATCAATTCTCCCTTTCCGTCAGGGTGCCTTCCTGACATGGCGAGAGGGAATGAACGCAGGTTGCACCAGAAACGCATCTGCAGAAGTGCGTTCTTGAGGTTTTGATGGCTTTCCTGCGAAACGGCAAGCTGGGTGCCTCTGAGCATCCATACCGAGTTCACAGCACCGTCGAGGCCTCCGACTGCATAGGCCGGGTATGATTTGCGGTGGTGGTACATCGAGCCGTCTTCCTTGAAACAAGGCCTGGTGCCGTCCACGAGGGCGAAACCGTTGTCTATCCAGCGTGAAAGTGCCTGAAGGTAAGCCCATTTATATGGGGTGTCCTCCAGCATGATCACGGATGCAACCCTTCCCATCAGGGATGTATTGAAGGCGTCGATGTCCATCCCGGCCTCTTTCGGAGCTACTTTCACTTCTCCTACTCCACTGAACCATTCCATAGCCTGCTGCACCTGTTCCAGAAGCCCTGATTCGCGGAGGACATCCTTCATCAGGACCGGTGCGATGTAGAAGTTACGCATGCTGTATCCGAGGTGATGAAGTGTCCCGAGTGCGCTTCCGCAAGCGAATCCCTGGTCGAGAAGGTGCCTTGTCATCATGACATACATCCGTGCAATCTCCTCTTTTTCAGATGCGTTTTCCGTGTTCAGATATGAACAGGCCATCTTCATGAGGTTGTCGTTGTAGTCCCTGAGCAGCTGTCCGTTCTTCCTGAAGGTTTTGGATGCGTCCTTGATGCCGAGGTTGATGAAAGTCTCACCGTAACGGGTGAAGAAAATCGGTTTTCCGGCAACGGCCCCGTCGGGATTGACGCGGATGTCATATTCATCGTAAATCTTGCGAAGTCTGTCAACCTTCAATGCTATCGGTTGTCTGACGATGTCCGCGAATCGTTCGGTGATGGTGGCTATGTCGTCCTTATCCTGCTGATTCAGAGCCTGTTTTGGCGCAATATCAAGGCTGAGGTTCCAGCTGTTGTTAAGAACCAGCCAGTGGACCGTGGTCTTTTCATTGATGAACGGTGCCTGGAAATCAGGTGTATGATGTCTGACATCTTCAAATGCCGAAGTTATGATTCCGTCAAACCAGAGATGTCCTTTGCGGACAGAAGACGGGGCGGCGATGACCACTTCGTCCATGCCTTCCTCCGGATTGCCCTGCATGTCCCTGTCAAAGGCCACCCATGCGCCACGCCATCCTGTGAAACCGAGTCCATATTCGAAATGGCAGCATTCCCTTCCGTCCTTCCGGAATGAAAAACGGAGAGAACCATCCATTGGCCTGTCGGAATATACCCAGAAAACGAACGTGGATACTGATGTTTCCTTCGGGTCGGGATTCTCTTTCATGTAAGGAATTTCCCCGGGGATTGAAAGTTGAGCTCCACCCGTCTTCCATTCCCAAAGCAGTGATCTGGTGCCCAGTTTTGCATGGAGGCCGGACACGGAAACCGAAGATTTCTTGCCCGCCTCTGCCGGGGAAGTGCCGTCCTCGAATGACAGTACTCCGTTTTCAGGACCATAATCAGCGACTTGTGCCACGGCGCTTTGCGTAAGAAGAGCCGTGGCAGCAATCAATATTGTTATTATTCTTGGAAATATCATCAGGAAATGCCGATGCTATTTAACCGGGCATTCGCCTTTCTCCACGCGTCCCTTGCGGATGAGTGCTTCAAGGAAGTAGTAATCCGCATAGTTCAGAGGTACGTCGATGTTGTGGGCGGCAGGATTGGTCCTGATGTTGATCACGGAGTGTGGGAGGCTGCCCACTGAATGCATGAGGATGAAACCGCCGTTCGTGCCTGGCTCTGCCCTGAATGCAGGAGTGGAGAGGCTTTCTATCATCTTGTCAGCCTTTTCCTTGTAGAACTGGTTCTTTGTGAACCAATACAGTTCGTAGAGTGCTGAGGCGATGATGGCTGCCGAAGAAGCATCCCTGACTTCAGTGTAAGGAAGCATAGCACTCTCGTCGTCGAAGAGCTTGATCATTTCCTCTTTGTCATTTGCGAACTGAACCACGTCAAAATCCCAGAGAGGAACGAGGTCCTCTGGCATATTGTCCTCATTTACAAGAAGATATTCAGCTACATCCTTTGCCCTCTGGAGATATCTTTCGTCCTTTGTGAAGCGGTATGCCACGGTATATCCGTAGATTGACCATGCCTGGCCGCGTGCCCAGCGTGATTCGTCAGCAATACCCTGAGCGGTGCATCTGCGGCGGATTGCTCCTGTCTCGTCATCGTAGTCAACGACATGATATGTACTGAAATCGTCGCGGTAGTGGTTCTCGAGGGTCTTGTCTGCGTGAGAGATTGCGATGTTGCTGTACGTAGGGTCCCCGGTCATCTCGCTTACCTTGAAAAGAAGCTCGAGGTTCATCATGTTGTCAATGATGACCGGACATTTCCAGCCTCTTGTGGACTGCCAGCCGTTGTTGATTACATTCCATGACTGAAGGATGCCTGCAGCCGGACGGAAACGTGTTGCGAGAGACTTGGCAGTGTTCACGAGCACTGTGTCATATCCTGGTACGTTCTTGAGCCTCAGACCGTTGCCATAGCTATCATACACCATGAAGCCGACATCGTGATGCCATTTGAGGAACTGGATTTCATTAAGGATTTCCGTATGTTTCTGAGCATGCTCAGCCCATTTTTCCTCACCTGTGAGCTCATACATGTACCAGAGCGTACCGGCAAAGAAGCCGCTTACCCAGTCGTCGGTAGGTACGAATTCGATTTCTCCGTTCTTGTAGGTGGAAGGAATGCGTATGGTGTCACCGGCTTCCGATGCGTCCAGAAGGTACTGAAGCTGGATTTCCGCATTGCGGACGTTGTCGCTGATTATGTCCGCCTTCCGCGAACACTGGATCGAGATTACGGCAAGGATGGCTGCCGCGAGACATTTGAGTTTCATGATTGGTCAGTTTCTGTGTTTCAATAATGCCGTTACCGATTACGGTATCGTGGGCAAAGGTAGGAAAAAGAAATGTCAATTGCGAAAATTGTTTCAGAAAATTGTATTTTTATTCAAAAGATTGTAAAAATCGTTCGCATTGTTTTTAAAATTGCTATTTTTGTAGCCCATAAACCACATAATATGAAGAAATTTTTCTTTCTCCTTTCACTTTTCATTTCTCTGGAGGCTTTCGCAGCCATTGATTCTCAGCACAATTTCGAGGGGCCACTGCCTTCTTTTGTAAGTGTGAACGGTAACGGAAATGTCGGAATATCAACGGATAAATTCAAGGACGGGAAGCAGTCCGTATGTTTCAGCTGGAATCCCGGAGCCGAGCTGGTGTTTTCTAACTATTCCGATCTGGAGGCTTCCTTCAAGGTGAACGGCGCCGGACTGATGATGTGGGTCTATAATACGACCCCCGTGCAGGAACCGATGAAATTCACTTTCAGGGACTGGAGCGGCAACGAAATCTGCCATTTCGATTTCGGAATGGATTTCAGGGGATGGCGTGCAATATGGCTGAAATATATCGACATGCTCACTCCGGACGGACATTACGGCGACAAGAAACTGGCCGACAGGAATATTGCCGTGTCGAAACTCATCGTAACCCCTCCGGCATCCGCACCGCAGGGCACCATATATATAGATAGGGTGACCTTCTCAAAGGGAAAGCTGCACGACCAGATAACTCCGGACAAACAGCTCCCGGAGAATAACTATAATCTTCAGAGGGATATGTGGCAGTGGTGCCGTCTGTGGGAGTGGGAGCAGTATGCCGAGCCTGAAATGCCGGTGCTCACCGAAGACATGAGGAAGATGCTCCGGACCGTGGAGGAAAGGATGGATGCATGGGCCGCTACGGGAAATCCCGGCAAGGAATATACGGCCGGAACGCTCATGGGTCGTGTGCAGGCGCATTTTGACAAATATGGCATAAAGAGGCTCCCTGACGGTTCGGTGACGGGCGCACCTCTTCTGAGCGACGACGAGTTCAATAATGCCAAGGGCGAGATGCGTATCCGTTTCATCCAGGAAATCGTTTATTGGTATGCCCTTGACTATATGTACACTGGCAATACTGCCAATATCGACAGGGTCATAGATGCAATGGACCATGCTCTCGACCAGGGTTTCGCATATGGAAGCGGACAGGGTACCAACCACCATTACGGTTATCAGGTCCGTGACCTCTATAAAGGTATATGGATTCTCCGCAAGCCTCTTGCCGAGGCGGGAAAGCTTCAGGATTACATACAGGCTCTTACATACTGGTCCGGACTGCAGGAGGTCAGGATGCCGTACGAACAGACGAGGGACGGTATCCTCGATGCATGGCACACTCTGCACAACTGCCGTGTGATCTCCGCCATGCTCCAGCCGACCGATGAAGCGAAATATGCATATATGAAGGCGCTTGGCAGCTGGACTTCCGGTTCACTTGGTTTCACTGACGGTACGCTCGGCGGTCTTAAGGTTGACGGCACTTCATTCCATCATGGAGGACATTATCCGGGATATTCTGTCGGCGCGTTTGCAAGCCTCGGTGATTTCATATTCTTCACGACCGGCACCGACTTCGCCATCGACGTCCCTGCAAGGAAAAATCTCAAATTTGCCCTCATGACCCTTTACGACTATACGAACGGACGTGACTGGGGTATAGGAGTGTGCGGAAGGCATCCTTTCAACGGAAGGATTCCGGATGCGGACGTGGAATCGTATGCAAGACTGGCGCTTATGGGTGACCTCTCGCAGAGCGGAAAGAACGTGGATCCGGAGCTCGCCGGCGCATATATCGCATTGGGCGGCAAGGACAAGCAGACTCTGTCAGCTTTCAAGAAGGAAGGAGTGTCGGCATGGACACAGCCTGACGGATTCAATGTATATAATTACGGCGCGTTCGGAATCCATCGCAGGAACGGATGGATGATCACTCTCAAGGGATTCAACTCCGACGTATGGGGTACGGAAATTTATGCTGCCGACAACCGTTACGGACGATATATAGCTTACGGCTCGGCACAGATCATCGACAATTGCGGAGCGGAGAAGAGCGGCTACAATCAGGAGGGATGGGACTGGAACAGGTACCCTGGTGTGACATCGGTACACCTTCCTTTCGACATTCTCGAGAATCCGCTCAAGGGCACCCTTATGGAGAGGAACTCCTCACGGTTTCCTGGAGTGTCGTCCCTAGAAGGCATGAACGGATGTCTTGCATTCACCTATGTCGAGGGCAACAGGCCAAATTTCTGCACCGGTGCAAAAGCGACCAAGAGCGTGTTCTGCTTCGACAACAGAATAATCCATATCGGAACAGGCATTTCCAATTCATCGACCTATCCTACCGAGACCACCCTCTATCAGCTGAGACTCGAAGACAAGAACGCAGAGGTGGACATAAACGATGAGTATTCCGATGCCTTCCCATATTCCTACAGATATACCGACAGGGACCAGGTGGTCCTTACCGATGTGAAAGGGAACATATATATAATAAAGGACGGATTCGGACTGACTGTGGAGAAGAAACATCAGTCATCACCTTCAGATACCAAGAAAAAGACTGGAGAGGGCGATTTCATCACCGCCTTCATTGACCACGGAACTTCGCCGAAGGATGCTTCATACGAATACATGCTTCTTGTGAAGCCGTCCGGCAAGGAGGCTGGCAAATTTGCCAAGAAGCTGCCTTACAAGGTGTTGCAAGCCGATAATTCCGCCCATGTAGTGAAGGATGACATCACCGGCATCACCGCATACATAAGCTACTGCGGCTATGAGTCAGGTTCCACGCTTGCTGCTGCCATACAGCCTGAGACCATTGTCATGGAGAAGCGCAGGAGTGACGGCACCGTAGTGATGAGTGTCTGCACTCCGGACCTTGGAATCACCGTGAAGGGATATACCACCAAGCAGGCAAGCCAGCCACTCGTGAAGACAGTGACGCTGAACGGCAGCTATGACCTTCAGGAGGAGAACGGGGCCGTGTGCGCAAGTTGTGAAGGTGGCAAGACCAGGCTTGAGGTTACGTGCATTCACGGACAGCCCGTGGAGTTCCTGCTCAGGCAGAAATAGGCATTTTCCGGAAATAGAGAAACATTAATACCGAATACTAATAAACTGAATTGACATGCAAGGATTGACAAAATTTGTGGCGGCTCTGCTGTTCCTCGGCTCTGCGTTGACAATATCCGCGCAGAATGTGAAGGTCACGGGCCGTGTGGTTGATGACGCTGGCATTCCGCTTATAGGCGTGACCGTCTTTGAAGATGGCAAGATCTCGAATGGTACAGTGACAGACATCGATGGAAATTATTCCATTTCCCTGTCTTCCCAGAAGGGTGTGCTGGTGTTCTCCTGCCTCGGATTCGCAGAAATCAAGGAATCCGTAGCCGGGAGAGCGGAAATCAATGTCACCATGAAGGAGGAGCAGCTTTCGATTGATGCTGCCGAGGTTGTAAGTGTCGGTTACGGCACTGTTTCGAGACGAGACTTGACAGGTTCCGTCAGCAAGGTGGACATGGGAGAACTCATGAAGGCTCCTGTCACCAATTTCGACCAGGCCCTTACCGGTAAGGTTGCCGGAGTGGTTGTCACTACATCCGATGGTGCCCTCGGTACAGAGGCAAACATCACCATCCGAGGCAACAACTCCCTCACCCAGAGCAGTGCCCCTCTTTACATCATCGACGGATTCCCGACTGAAAGTTCAATGGCAACGGCCCTCAACTCTGCTGACATTGAATCCATAGATATCCTGAAGGATGCATCCGCAACGGCGATTTATGGAGCCCGTGGTGCCAACGGAGTCGTTGTGATCACGACTAAGCAGGGTACTGAAGGCAAGCCGAAAGTCAACTTTACGGCATCCTGGACGATGAACCAGATTGCGAATAAGGTTGACCTGATGAACGGATATGAGTTCGTGCAGCTCCAGACTG
>JBJEBN010000061.1:0-12403 GCA_051870095.1 Candidatus Cryptobacteroides sp.
TACTTTTCGTATTTCGGTACTTGCTTCTTGTACTTTATCTCAGTCTTTTCAATGAGCTTGTTATGACCGTTTTCTCTCAAACGGGCTGCAAAGATACGGACTTTTTTTTAACCTCCAAATTTTTTGTCGTTTTTTTTCAAATATTTTTCATACTTTTGCCGCCGATTAGCCTGTAAAGCGTAAATAACGGGCCCTGTGCTCCCTGAAAACAGCAAAAACATGGTATCATATCTACAGATATTCTACATATTTTCCAAGATCGGAGCATTCACCATCGGGGGTGGATATGCAATGCTTCCGCTCATAAAACAGGAAATCGTGTCAAGAGGATGGATGCAGGATGAAGACTTCACTGACATAATAGCACTTGCCCAGGCAGCCCCGGGACTTCTTGCAGTGAACATCTCGATTTTCACAGGATACAGGCTCCGCGGAGTCAAAGGAAGCATAGTAGCGACCCTCGGAAGCATCCTCCCCTCATTCGTAATCATGCTCGCCATCGCGGCAGTCTTCACGGGTTACCGCGACAACCCCATAGTAATCAAGATGTTCAAAGGCATCCGACCGGTAATCGTGGCTCTGATTGCTGTCCCGATGATCCAGATGGCAAAAAAAGGAAACAAGGAATGGTGGTCATGGTGCATCATGACGGCTGCCCTGATACCTGTCGCATTCCTCAACATTTCTCCTATATATATATTGGTGGTGGTTATCGTCGCATCGGCTTCCGTGTCGGTGTGGAGAGAGAAACGCCGGAAAAGAAATTAAGCGATGATTTTCATAGAACTGTTCGCAACATTCTTCGTCATAGGACTTTTCACCATCGGAGGCGGCTATGCAATGCTGTCCCTGATCCAGGGGCAGGTGGTCACGGTACACGGATGGATTGACGAAAGCACATTCACCGACATAGTTGCCATTTCGCAGATGACCCCGGGACCTATAGGAATCAACTGCGCCACATACATCGGCTATGATGTCCTTCTCAACAGCGGGGCCGGACAATTCGTGTGCTTCCTCGGATCGCTCACTGCAACCGTGGCGATAGTCCTTCCATCATTCATCATAGTCCTGAGCCTTTGCAGGATGTATACGAAATTCAGCGACAATCCCATCTTCGCCGGAACGATGGCCGGACTCAAGCCTGCTGTGACAGGGCTTATTGGCGCTGCGGCAATCGTGCTGATCACACCGGACAACTTCCCTGACTGGAAAAGCTGGGTGCTTTGCGCAGCAGCCTTCGTCGCCAGCATCTGGAAGAAAATCAACCCTATAATCACAATCATAGCCGGTGCAATCGCCGGACTTCTCATATACTGATAAAATGGACTGGTTCATCGACATATTCACCCAACAGACATTCATCCAAGGAGTAGTGGTCCTGGCATTAATCTGTGCCGTGGGACTTGCGCTCGGAAACATAAAGGTGTTCGGGGTGTCGCTCGGGGTTACTTTCGTATTCTTCTCCGGCATCCTTGCAGGGCATCTCGGACTGGCAATCAACCCGGACATGCTTTCGATAATGCAGAATTTCGGACTTGTGCTGTTCATCTATTCGCTTGGAGTCCAGGTAGGTCCGGGATTCTTCTCCGCATTCAAGAAAGGCGGTGTGAAGCTGAACCTGCTTGCCTTGTCGGTCCTTGTTCTCGGAACTCTCATGGCACTGACAATCAGCTGGACGACACATATCCCGCTTACGGACATGATCGGTCTGCTGTCTGGCGCGGCTACCAACACGCCTATGCTCGGTGCGGCCCAGCAGGCCCAGCTCCAGATACACCCCGGAGACTTCGCGACTGCTGACAGGATGGCGATGGCATGTGCCGTGGGCTATCCTCTCGGCATAATCGGAGTGATATTGTGTGTGGCAATCCTCCATGCCACTTCAGGCAGGAAGGCCCAGAAACCGAGGGACTCATCAATGGACAACACATTCGTAGTGGAGTACCAGGTATGCAACCCGGCAATATTCGGACAAAGCATTCAGGAAATCATGAGCCATACCGACCGCAGGTTCGTAATATCCAGGATATGGAAAAACGGGAAGGTCATCATACCGACATCGGATACCATAGTTGAGGAGGGAGAGCATGCTCTGGTGATTTCCAACAAGAAGGATGTCGACCATATCAGGCAGATTTTCGGCCAGCAGGAAAATGTGGACTGGAACAAGAAAGACATTGACTGGAACTCCATTGACAGTCAGCTTGTTTCAAGGCATATTCTGGTAACGAAACCTGAGCTGAACGGGGTCAAGCTCGGATCTTTGAGACTCCGCAACACATTCGGAATCAACATAACGAGGGTGAACAGGGCCGGAATCGACCTTCTCGCCTCGCCGTCCCTGAGACTCCAGCTCGGTGACAGGCTCACGATTGTAGGAGAGTCGAAGGCCATCGACAATGTCGGCGTTATTCTCGGCAATGAGGCAAAACAGCTCAACAATCCGAATCTGTTCATGATATTCTTCGGAATTGTGCTCGGGCTTGTGCTTGGAAGCATACCGATTGCCATTCCGGGCATGAGCATGCCTGTCAAGCTTGGAATCGCTGGCGGTCCCATAATAGTTGGATTGCTGATGGGAGCATTCGGTCCAAGGCTGCACCTGTCCATATATACTACAAGGAGCGCCAACCTGATGCTCCGGCAACTCGGGCTCACAATCTATCTTGCAGGACTCGGGCTCAGTGCGGGAGCGGGATTCTTCGAGACCGTGTTCACCAGGGACGGTCTGGTTTGGGTTGGGGTCAGCATTGCGCTTGCAATCGTGCCTGTGCTGATCGTGGGCTTCCTTGCTTCGAAGTTCTTTAAGACCAGCTATGCGGCAAATGTGGGTATGCTGTGCGGCAGCATGGCGAATCCGATAGCCCTCAATTACGCAAACACCACAGCCGAAAGCGATGAGCCGGCTGTGGCGTATGCTACCGTTTATCCAGTCAGTATTTTCTTGAGGGTCATTTCGGCCCAGATTATCATTCTGCTACTTGGATAGGTCTCAGTCCTCGTGATGAAGGATATGTTTGGCGTAGGTGTAGCCCATCTCGTCATAGATTTCGCAGATGTCTTCAGCACTGTCCACGAAGCGCTCCCAATTCTTGTTTTCAGGACGGCACCACTGAACCTCACTCAAAGCGGCAAGGCGAGGGAGAAGCATATATTCAAGCTGGCTGTCTGAAGTGATGTACTCAGTCCAGAGGTTGGCCTGCACGCCGATGATGTGGGATTTCTGCTCATCAGTCATGCCTTCAGCATAAGGCTCGTATGAATATACCCTTTCCACCGGCAGGAAACCGCCGATAGACAATGGCTCAGCATCGTGATTCTTAGACTGATAATAATCGAAATACAGATATGAGTTCGGAGTCATGATAGCATCGTGTCCGAGCTGTGCGGCGGCGATTCCGCCTTCGGTACCCCTCCATGACATCACGGTTGCATTCGGAGCAAGCTCCCCTTCGAGAATCTCGTCCCATCCTATGATTTTCTTTCCCTTGGTAGCAAGGTAAGCCTCGACACGGGCCGTAACATAGCTCTGGAGGAAGAACTCTGCTGAATGTTTCTCGTTGCCAGTAATGCCGAGCTTCTTGATACGAGCCTGACAGTCAGGGCATTTCTCCCAGCGCACTTTAGGACATTCATCACCGCCGATATGGATGTATTCGGAAGGGAACAGCTCAACCACCTCGTCAAGCACATCCTCGATGAACTCGAAAGTCTTTTCCTTGCCGGGGCAGAGGACATCCTCGGATACGCCCCAAAGCCCCCAGACATCATAAGGACCGCCTGTACATCCCAGCTCCGGGAAGCATGAGAGGGCAGCCACCATATGGCCCGGAAGGTCAATTTCAGGAACTATGGTTATGCCTTTGGCCGCAGCATAGGCAACGACCTCGCGAATCTGGTCCTGAGTGTACCACATTCCCTTTCCGTAAGGCGTACCGTCAAATGTGTTGCCGGTCTCCTTGAGATGGCCGACTACGGTGTGCTTCCTTATCGAACCTTTTCTCGTAAGCTCAGGATATTTCTTTATTTCAATCCTCCAGCCCTGGTCATCGGTCAGATGCCAGTGGAGACGGTTCAGCTTATGGATTTCCATTACATCGAGATAGCGCTTCACTTCATCAACTGAGAAGAAATGGCGGGCGACATCGAGATGCATGCCCCTGTAGGCAAAGCGAGGGGAATCCTTGATCACTGCACAATGAAGGTCCCAATCCTCATCCTTGTCAGGCCTGGTACCATAAATCTCATTCGGAAGCATCTGCTTGATGGTCTGGATGGCATAATTGAAGCCGTTGAGGGATGAGGCCTTGACAACCACTGCCTTACGGCTGATGTCAAGACTGTATTCCTCCGACGCCTTGGAGCTGTCGAGGACAAAATTGAATCCTGACCTTGATTTACCTATCGTAAGGGCACTTTCCTTGCCGGAAACAAGAGAAAGCCTTGCAGCAAAGTCAGTTACAACCCTCATGGACATTTCATCCATATTGCTGTCACAATGGAAAGCCGCGCCGGCGGCATCAAAGGAACCGGCCCTGAGACTCACCTCGTTCGGATAAGGAACAATGTCGAGGTATTCATCCGAATCATGCAGATTGGCGCAGGAAACTGCGAGCAAAACTGCGAAAACTGCTAAAATTCTATTCATTTCCAATGGTTTTAGTTTGTTTGCGTATTATGAGCCATGCAATAGCCATGTATGCGATTATCAGAACGGTATGTACGGCAAGTTTCAGTACCGTCATCCATGTGGATGAAACGGAAGCGAAGAACTGCCTGTCAACAATGAGGGATATGCCATAGACAGCTCCCATGGAGAGCATTATCGCGAGAATCCTCCCCCATCTGTATGGTATCGGATAGTATTTCGCCCCGAGGACGGAACTGATGAGAAGCATTACGGTGTAACTTGCAAGATGTCCCCATGCGGCAGCCCAGTATGAATATTTCGGCATGAACACCATTATCACCACCGCCGTAACGACAAGCCCTGCCAGGGTTATCCATATCGCCATGTTCGTCTTCCCGGAGAGCTTGTACCACATGGACACATTGAAAAGCATGCCCAGAAGCATATAGGACAGAAGCATCACCGGAACTACACCTACGGCAGACCTGAACTGCGGGCCGAGAATCAGAGCTATAATATCTATATACAATATAACTCCGAGGAAGACCAGCCCACAGAAAGCCGTGAAATATTCCTGGACGGAAGCGTACAGCGTGCCTGAATCCTTGTCACGGGCACGCCTGAAGAAGAATGGCTCTGCAGCGTACCTGAACATCTGAATGAAGAGGTTCATTATGACGGCCAGCTTGACTGCCGCCTGATAAAGTCCGAGGCTTGACCTCCATGCCTCCGCATTGGTATCGAAATATCTGAAAAGAATCCTGTCAAGTAAATCGTTCACCACACCCGGAAGCGAAGCCACCATAAGAGGAAGGGAATAGGCGAGCATCTTGCCGAGCAGCCTGCCGTCCAGACGGAAAGTCAACTTCAGGATGTCCGGGATGAAAAGCAGGCCGCAGACTATGCAGCTTATGAAGATTGCGAAAATCACATAGCTGAAATCAGGAGTCGCAGGGACGAAATGGAGCATCCAGACATCTGACGGGCCGAGAGCTGGCAGTGAAGATGCCGCATCCACGGTCTTCCCGGCAGCCTCTGCCACGCGCAGGCAATATTTCGGGAATGCGAGGAAGAGTACGAGGTTGGCAGCCGTCTCCGTGATTATCTTGATGGTCTTGAGAATGGCGAACTTCAGGGCCTTGTTCTCCTGACGGAGCTTTGCAAAAAGGATTGCCGTGACACTGTCGATTGCAAGGATTCCGCCCATGTACATTATGCAGGACGAATATCCCTCATAGCCGAGGGCAGAGGAAATCGGCGATGCAAAGGCAATCATCAGGGCAAGGAATGCAGCGCTGACTCCGAAGACGGTCACGAAAGCATTGGAATACACACTGCCGGCATCGACACCTTCCTTGTTGGCGAACCGGAAACAGCCCGTTTCAAGTCCCATGACGAGAACCACCTGAAGCACAGCGATATACGCCATGAATTCCGTAACCACTCCGTAACTTTCCGGAGTGAGTAGCCTCGTATATACGGGGACGAAAAGGAAATTGATGATGCGGGCGAGTATGGTGCTGAGGCCATAGATTACAGTCTGGCCCGCGAGTTGTTTCAACGGATTTGCCATAGGTTTACAAAATTAACATATTTTGACTAATTTTGCAGGCCTAAAGGCATATTTGATGAAAAACAGAAGCATTATTCTTGCAATAGCGGCTGTCTGCACAGCGGTGGCCGTATCAATGACAACGCAGTCCTGCTCTTCCTGCAGCCGCCAGGGCAAAGGCGAGGAGCTGAGCGACAGCCTGAAAACAGCAATCGAAATGGAAAGGAAAAGAATCGAAGAACCGGAGTTCGACATAGTTACGAACATGGGTACAATGAGGGTGAGACTTTATTCAAAGACACCAAAGCACAGGGAGAATTTCGTGAAGCTCGTTTCCGAGCACTATTATGACAGCCTGCTGTTCCACAGGGTCATCGACGGCTTCATGATTCAGACCGGAGACCCTTATACCAAGGACACTTCCAAGGTGGCTCTCTACGGCCAGGGCGGTCCCGACTACACCATTCCTGCTGAATTCGTCAACGAATACTGGCACAAGAAAGGAGCCCTTGCAGCCGCAAGAAAAGGCGACATGGCAAATCCCAGAAAAGCATCGTCCGGTTCGCAGTTCTACATCGTGCAGGACGAAAACAATTGCCTTCATCTCGACGGACAGTACACCATCTTCGGAGAGACAATCGAAGGCCTCGATGTGATTGACAGGATTGCCAAGGTGCCTACAGACAGATATGACCGCCCTCTTCAGGACGTGCGCATCATAACGATCAGGCCTGTGGAACCGGAAATTCCCGAGACCCCAGCGCAAGAGCCTCAGTACAGCACAAAAGCAGAGTAGGATGGCGGACCTCAAAGGCAGATTCACCCACATTTTCTTCGATGCGGACGACACGCTGTGGGAGAACGAGAAATATTTCAGGGATGCGGAAGACCAGTTCGCATCCCTTTTGTCGGATTACACATCTCCCGAAGGTGTCCAGGACCTGCTGTGGAGAAAGCAGGAAGACAACATTCCTCTTTTCGGATACGGCTCAAAGACATACCTCATAGGGATGTCAGATGCCGCCATGGAGCTGTGCGGAGGACGTCTTCCCGAAAACATCTACTTGGGTATCAAGAAGATAATCACAGACCTGACATTCCACGAACTACATATATTGGAAGGTGTCGAACAGACATTGAAGGCCCTGCAGGGACATTTCACCCTCGTGGTCGCGACAAAGGGAGACGTCACTGAGCAGATGGCAAAATTCCGGAAATCGGGACTGGGCAGATATTTCCATCATATCGAGGTGCTCGAGAACAAGGACGAAAACAATTATCTTGAACTTGCCGGAAAACATGAACTTGCTCCGGAGCAGATGCTGATGGTGGGCAATTCTGTCAAATCGGATATTGCTCCCGTTGTCAGTATCGGGGGATATGCCATCCATACGCCTCATGAGATAGTATGGGTGCATGAAATGATGGATATGCCGGATTCTGACAGGATTACAACTGTCAAAAGGATTGATGATATTCCAAAACTTCTTCTGTAATCATTTTTCTTCTGATAAATTCCGAGATTGGCACAGAATTGGCAATATCTTACCATCGAATAGTTTTTTCATAGGTTAAGTTTTAGGTTAGAATTGCGAAAGGAGGTTGCAGTGATGCACCCTCCTTTTTTTTCATGCCATTTAGCAAGATTTTATATGATACAGGCAGCAGGTCCGCTACCAGGCACCGAATGTGTCGTCCTCCGAGGTGAAGACACGCTGCATGGAAGGATACCATGTGAATTTATAGATAGCATAGTTCCTGTATTCGCCTTCAAGAATGATCGGGCCGTCAAAACTTGCTATCGCCGTGTAGTATGTATGGCCGTCCTCAAACAGGGTTGAACTCGTACCGTCTCCATAACCGTCATTGTTGTGGGCATACATGCCATAGAAGACATTGGCAGTCCCGCTCTCACGCAATGCATTCATTCTTTCGATGAAATACCGTCCCGGAGCCTGAACATTCATCTCCCGGAGCTTCAGGCTGTCAACGGTTTCCCCGACCCACGGAAGATAGAAGTTTATCTCTCCGTTTTCGTCAAGCGGATACACATAATCCCAGTTGTTGCTTATTCGATATTTGAAGTTCACCTTGATTTCGCTCGTGGCCATGGTATGGATGGTCTGGATTACAAGGTCACCTGCAGGCCTGTTGGTTGCCGGGTCAACGATAAAACCATATACCCAATAATCGCTATCAGGCTCCAGACCGTTGAAGAAATAATTCTGGACGCCATACTGGAGACTGTGGCTCGAAAACTCGGCGATGTGGGGTTCGCCTTTGTAAAGCAGGTCGTAACGCCAGTTTATGTACTCCTTGTAGGCATAGTCAAGGGCAAGGGTCTTGAACTGCTCCTGAATGTTCATGGGGTCAACTCCCTCCCTGACCTTTTCGGCGGCGATATAATAATAGGCATCCTTGTCAGTGCTGTATATTACCTCGCAGAAGCCGCAGCTGACCTGGATTATGTCCATTGTCAGGGTGACCTTCTTTGTGGTATATTTAGCCTCCGTGTCACAACCTGCGATGACGGCAAGGACACAAAGCATATACAATAAGCGTTTCATACTCATTCCCCCTCTTCTTTAAGCCATTTCTTGACAGAATAAATAAACCTCAATGTCGTCATCTTGTGCGAACCGTAATATCCGAAATTATACTGTATGTTTGCATCCGCCCATTTTGCCTTTGCTTTCGATGCATTTACGAACGGAACAACATCATCTTCCATAGAATGAAGCATATAAACAGGAGCCTTCGGTGTCCAGTTGTATGAAAGAATGGAATTCATGCTCATGGCCTTGTAGAGCTCTGCAACGGCATCGCTTGTCGGATCCATGCCAACATCGGTCAGTATGTCGCTAGTCTTTGTCGTACCCATCATCTTCCTCAACTGGTCAGTGGAATATTTCTTCGAATTTATCCATTCGTCCATTTTCTCGTAGATCCATGGCTGAAGCAATTCTTTCATGTCAATGTCAAGATGGTTGCCACGAATCATTCCCTGGATCACATAAGGCACGGCAGGAGGGATATTCGTGACATTCGAGGTAATGAAAGTGTTGTAAGTCTCACGGACATCGTATGGTCCTCCGCCGGCAAACACATGTCTTATTTCATCGCCGCTGAAGAGAAATTCCTCCATCATCCACTGGACGGCCATCGTGACGGCCCCGCCCTGGGAGAAGCCCATAATATAGATGTCATCATGCTCCGGAGCATAATCTGTCTTCTCAAGATATTGTTTCACGGCAACATACATAGCATATACATCAAAAGCAGTCTGTTCCAGGATCAGATATGGATGAACCCTCGCACAATCAACTCCATATCCTGCATAATCAGGGAAAATCATGGCATAGCCAAGATTGCACAACACTCCTTCGAGCGGAAACGAATTGGAAGGAGCCTCAGCATTGGAGCCTATAGTATAATGGTTTACGATAATATACCTTTTCGGCTTGCGGTCCTTGGGAAGAAGCACTTTTCCGGAAAGGGTAACTTCCTCGCCGGTATGAATGTCGAAGGACCTGTATTTTCCGGACAATTCAAGCACTTCCCCCTTGTTGTCGTATTCAAACAAATCTGCAATCAGGGCATTGATGGTTGTGGACGTTGTCTTGGTATCAGCGTCATCTTCAGGAATATGGCAATCGGCCGGAATGCCGTCGGCAAGGTCGGTCACCTTGCGTGCATAGACATTGAACGATGTTTCATCCGCCTCGTCCAGCCATTTGAAGGCAACGAAGTCTATGTCGCCGCGGTCGCAGGCGGCGAGAGCCGACGAGAGCGCGAGCATGATAATGTATTTGCAGTATGATTTCAGTTTCATATTTCAGTCGATTTTGTCAGAACCTGAATCCGGCTCCGACAGATAGAATGCGGGAGTTCATAAGAAAAATGGTGGATTTGTCCTTCATGGAGTACAGACCTCCGAGCTCGGCAAAGGCGAACCATCTGCCCCAGTCGGCAGTAAGCCCCACGAGGGCAACGTCGAAAGCAAGGCCGCAGATGGTATGCCTCCCGTAAGCATCAGTTTCCGTGCCGCCGTTGATGCCAAGGCCGGCACCCAGGGCGGAATACATGCTTATATGTTCGCGACCCAGCCATGTAAAACGAAGGACGGGCATCATCGTGAGATTCCAGAAGCTCCGGTCATCCATGCGGGCTATTTCCTTTCCGAGTCCGTTGCGGGTGACATCGTCCCAGACGCATCCGGATGCATCAACCATCGCTCCAAGCCCGAACCACGAATTTACACGCCATTGGTATTCGGCAAACCAATGCTGGGAGTAACGGTAATGTTCCTTGTACTGTTTGGAAAAACTTTCCGGCATATTGCCTATGACATATTGGGGATTCTGCCAGACAAGATGCTCGAAAAGCTGGTCTCCCCATCCGATGCGCACTTCGTGACGCCTGTCAGCCCTGCCTGCTGGAGTCTCGGCTGAAGATTGAATGCAGCAGAACGCCAGCAGGACAGTATGGATAATGAAAATTCTTTTGAATAAAGTCCTCATATATTTCAAACAATCATACAAATATAACATTTCCACTCCAAAAATATCCAATAAGCCGAATTATTCCTACTTTTGTAAAAAATTGTTCACCTATGGGAAAAGGTACCGATAATCTTAGATACAGACAGATGGAAGTCGAAGAGGGGACATTTCTCCCCGAATGGGACATCGAATATCCGGAACAGGATCCGTTCGAACATACCGTAGAAGTGGTATATAACTCTGACAGGGTGGCCCTGGACGAGACTTATCCATACCTCGACGACAGTTTCAGATACAAACTTAACAGATGGCTCAATTCATTCCTGCTTTACACCATCGTAATGCCGGGAAACAGGCTCAGGTTCGGTCTGCGCATCGAGGGGAAGAAGGAGCTGAAGAAATACCGTCACCTTTTCCGCGACGGAGCAATGACCGTCTGCAACCATGTGTACAGGCTCGACATGGTCTGCATCCTTGACGCGATGAAGTTCAAGAGAATCTGGTTCCCGATTTACGGTGAGCACATCATGGGCAAGGACGGATGGTACATGAGATATGTGGGAGGCATTCCGGTCGCACAGACAAAGGCGGGAATGAGGGCGTTCAACGAGGCTTTCGACGAACTGCACCGCCGCAAGCAATGGCTCCATGTATTTCCGGAGTCATGCAGCTGGAGGCATTATGTTCCGATAAGACCGTTCCAGAAAGGCGCTTTCACGATGGCATACAGATATGGCATGCCTGTGATACCGTGCTGCATATCATACAGGCCACGAACTGGTATATACAAGCTTTTCGACAAGGCGGACGTGCCTCTTGTAACTCTCCACATAGGGACTCCGATAATCCCTGACACAAGCAAGCCGAGAAAGGACGAGGTGGAAAGGCTGCTGGTCGAATCCCACTCACAGATGGTAAAGATGGCCGGTATCAAGAATAATCCTTGGCCTGCACAGTTCTGAGACAGACTGCGGTCAGAGCAAATTCCCTCCCATGACGGCTCCGGCAAAGCTGTCCCAAGTCATTGCATGAGGGTCATCATTGCCGCTTACTTGTTCATTCTCAACAATATGGATGAACCTGAGACCTGCATTCTCCGCCCCTCCGTCTGTCGATGTCTTGTCTCCGACCATCAGGACCTCACCGGGTTCTGCCCCAAGCTCAGCACATGCTCTCAGGAATACCTCACGGCAAGGTTTGAGTCCTCCAAGGGAAGGAGACTCCCACACATTGTCGAATATTCCCGCATCGATTCCGCATGCATCGAGTTTCTGCCTTGCCATTCCATAATCAGAAAGGACAGCCACCTTGCACCCTTCTGCCTTCAACGCCTTCACCACGTCGGCCACACTTTTGCGCGGCTCCATATATTTTCCTATAATCCTGACTTGCAATGGCATATACCTGTCCCAGAACCAGCGGCGGCATCTGAGCGCCTTTTTCTGCGAGCCACCGGACATAAGGGAGAAAAGCTCTTCATAGTAAGCGTCTTCCGAAGGGAAGAACTTGCCTTGCAGCATCTTGCGGCATTTTCTCTCACGTGAAAGCATCAAGATGTGCCACGGGTCAGCAAGAATCAGCCTCATCGGGAAACGGTCCATTCGGTACAGGGTGCCATCTATGTCAAAAATTACTGCTTTCATTCGATACTAATTTAATTGAGATTTCTCGACTTCGACACTTCGTGTCTTCGCTCGAAATGACAGAAAAGCATCA
>JBJEBN010000061.1:12503-47492 GCA_051870095.1 Candidatus Cryptobacteroides sp.
AGATTTCTCGACTTCGACACTTCGTGTCTTCGCTCGAAATGACAGAAAAGCATCACCGGCAGATTACACTCTTGTCATTTCGAGCGACCGGAGGGAGTCGAGAAATCCATACTTTCCAAATTTACAAATATATTTAAAGTCAAATATAAAAGCACCGATAATTTTTGGTTATATTTGTAAATTATAACAGATGATTCTATGAGCAACAATACCGATACACGCTGGCTCAATGCCATCCGTCCATGTTATTTTCCTGACGCTGCCATGTCGGCGATAGTGTCCGCAGCATTCCTTTTCTGGAAAGGTACTGCAATCCGCTGGTCCCTGGCTTTGGTGGCCCTTGCAGCCATTTTCCTGCTCCAGATTGCCGGAAGCGTATGGGACAAATATTACAGCGGAAAGGACAAGGAACTCCGTACGATTGCCCTGGCCCTCTGCGCAACAGGCCTGGTTCTAGGAGCAAGGCTCATCAGTCAGACAGGATCGGCAATGTTCTGGCTAATCCTTGCAGGAGCCCTTCTGGCTTTATGCTATCCCTGGGTGAAGAACAATGTGGCAGGAGATGTCGCAGTGCTGCTCGGATGCGGTTTCATACCGGGAACAGGAATGTCACTTGCTGCTACCGGAGCAATTGACTGGAGCGTGCTGACAACGGCTCTTCCGGTCGGTCTTGTCACCTGCGCGATTCTCCACGCCGGCATCACCGGCAAGATTCCGACCGAAGAAAGGTCGGACATCAGCAGCAAGCTGTCACTCGGGTCAAAGGCCGCTGCATATCTCTACTGGTGTGAAATGATAGTACCTTATATAATAATAGGTGTTCTGTCCATGGCTTACATACTTCCGGTATGGACTGTCTTCATCTTCCTTACTTTCCCGATTGCTATGGGGTGCTCCAGAGCCATGGTCAAATCTATCACCGGAGGCACGGAGATGATAGCCGACCTGCGCAGCAGGAGTGCCAATCTCCAGCTTATGTTTTCTACTATGCTGGCCCTGTCTCTCCTTATTGCCGGTCTTGCTTAGGGTCGTTTTCAAGCGGGAGGTGGAACAGGAATCTGGCTCCCCTTCCGGCATTGTCGATGCAGCGTCCGTAATTTTTGTCAAGTTCTACGATACCTCCGAGCTTATCGGCAAGGAGCATGCAGATGTTCAGGCCGAGTCCGGAGCCCTGTTTGAACTTGTCCAGTTTTGAGAAACGCTTGAAAATATGTTCGGCTTCCTCTGCAGGAATGCCGGTACCGGTGTCGCTCACCGCAAAGGTTACATAGCCCGGTTTTTCAAAGATAGTGCAGGAAAGTACGATCCGTCCTTCTGACGTATGCTTGCATGAGTTGGTCAGATAATTAATTATTACCTGCTGGACGCGACGCTCGTCGGACATGATACTCAGCTGATCCGATACATCGCTCACAAATTCGAAACCCACGCCCGGAGGGACTCTGCATTCAACGGTCTTCATCGCCTTACGGCAAATTTCATTGCATGCGCACTCCCCTATGGACATCCTGTAATTGCCGCTGTCAATGTCGGAGAGGTCGAGGATGTCGTCTATGAGCATCATCAACATGGAAGAATTGTTGGTGATATACGAAATGTATTCGTTTTTCTCTTCAGGCGTCAAAATGCCGTCCTCCAGGGCGAGCAGCTGGGAATATCCGACTACTGCATTCAACGGAGTGCGGATCTCATGGCTCATATTCTGGACGAAATGGGTTTTCATCCTGCTTGCGGCATCCGCTTCATTCTTGGCCTTGCGGAGGGCTCGGATATAAATATATGTGAGACAGCCCACAAATGCTGTCACCAGGGCCATGAAGATAATTACGGCGATGAGGACGCCGTTCAGTTTGGTCTTCTGCTCTATGACTCTCTGGGTCAGCTTCTGGTTTTCAAGCATGACCTCGGACTCTAGCAGGGCCTGATTGATCTGATCATCGAATACCGCCGTAAGTCTGTCTGTAATCCGCTGGTAACATTCCCTTACGACTTGAATATTGCCGTAGGCAGAAGCAAGGTTGGACAAATAAGTCAGGTCCTCCAGACGCCCGAAACGCGGTATGGAATCACTTACGGCATGCCAATCTCCTTTGATAGCCTTGTCCGTAAGAGAGAGAAGGATGTCGCCGTCCTTGTGAGCCCTTTTTATCAGGGGATTGGAAATACACGCTCCCTTGTATCGGTTATACGCCGCGAAATCTTTTTTCACCGCGGCATTGCAAGCAAGGCAGTAATCGACAAGAAGGGTGTCGATAGATATTCTGGACGTCTCGAGGGCCTTTTCCACATTCAGTTCATACTCCCGTGTTCCGAAGTCATATGTGAACGCCAAGTAGGCATAGACACGGGACATGGACTGGACTTTTATTGTCGGATCATCTGATTTTTCATAAGTTTCGGCAGCTTCCTGATAAAATTTGCGGGCATAATCCTTCCTGTAATGGTACCAATACAGTTCCGCAAGATGCCTGGAACTGTACCACAATCCGTATTCACTGTCCATTTTCACGGCGTCGTCGTGCATCTTGAGGGCATAATCGAGCCCCTTGGTCTTCTGGCCGTTGTTGAAATAATAGACAGAAACGAGCTGATATGCATAGAAATAGTACTGGGGATAGCCCGTGGCCAGCGAAATATCCTTGAGAGAGTTGAAACAGGTCAATACTTCCGTCTCCTTGCCCTGCCGTATGAGATTCCTCAGCCTGAGCACCAGGGCAAGTGTCCTGGCTTTCTCATCATGGACTTCCATGGCCTGCCGGTGAAGGCGGTCGATCAACACCATGGCGGTGTCCGTCCCCAAAAGCGAATCTGCCTGTCTGTAAATATTGTAACAGCTGTCGTCGATCTTGTACTGATTGTTCTGGGCACGGCATACACAGGCCACCAGGAACAATGACATCACAAGGAATATAGTCTTCAGCTGTTTCATCGGAGGATGGGGATAGAATCTTAAAAAAAGAGGCAGACGCTTTGGTCCACCTCTTTCAAAATCCGTCTGCACCAGCAGTGGGCTGATGCAGTCGTAAATTAGTCAGCGAGTGAGATTCTCTTGAATGAGAGCACCTTGGCTTCCTTGTCTGCAGACTTGATGACATCCTTTACAGGAGTCTTGCCGTCAAGCATCTGGTAGCCCTGCTCCTCGAGAGTCTGCTCCTTGAAGAACTTCTGGAGACGACCCTTTGCGATGTTCGCAACCATCTGCTCAGGAAGGTTTGCAGCCTTCTCCTCAGAAACGGTCTTGATGATTTCGCGAGCCTGCTGTGCCTGCTCAGGAGTAAGCCAGCCCTTTGCAGTGTTGGACTCGATGTGAGCCTCGCTGTCTACATGGGCAGGGTTGATGCCAGCCTTTGTAAGAGCTGCATCCACGGCTTTCTTTACAAGCTCCTCCTTTGTCTTCTCAGTTGCAGTCTTGAGCTCGTTGTCGATTACATTCTGAGGAACGACATCGGCTGAAACAGCCACCGGATTCATGGATGCAACCTGCATTGCCACACCTTTTGCAATCTGCTCGTCGAAGGCCTTGTTGAAGCCGACGAGTGAACCGAGCTTGCCGTTGATCTTGTGGATGTATGCAGAGATATATGGAGCCTCGAGAGTCTCGTAACCTACGATTACATGTTTCTCTCCGGTCTTGCCGGTCTGCTCTGTAACGGCAGCCTCGACTGTCCTTCCGTCTGCGAGGACGCAAGCTTTGAGAGCCTCGACGTCAGCAGGGAAATTGTTGATAGCAGTCTCAGCGATAGCCTCTGCAAGAGCCTGGAACTCAGCGTTCTTTGATACGAAGTCAGTCTCACATCCGAGGCATACGAGAATTGCCTTGTTGCCGTTTACCTTGGCAATTACGGCACCCTCTGAAGTCTCGCGGTCAGCCCTCTTGGCTGCAACGAGCTTGCCTTTCTCACGGATGATTTCCTTTGCGCGCTCAAAATCACCTTCTGCCTCAACGAGGGCCTTTTTGCAGTCCATCATTCCGGCACCGGTCATCTGACGAAGTTTTGCAACTTCTGCTGCTTTGATTTCCATTTTCGAAATTTGATTAAAAGATTAGTACTTCTGATGATTACTCAGCAGCAGCCTCTGCTGCAGGTGCCTCAACGGATGCAGGAGCCTCGGCCTCTTCAGCCTTTGCGCCCTTGCGTGCACGGAGCTTCTTGCCTGCTGGCTTCTCCTCTGTCTGCTCAGGAGCTTCCTTTTCCTTTTCGAGCTTCCTCTCTTCCAATCCCTCTTTGATTGCGCCGCAAAGTGCATCCATAATGTATGCGATGGACTTTGTTGCATCGTCGTTAGCCGGAATCACATAATCAATCGGAGTAGGATCGCAACAAGTATCAACCATAGCGATAACCGGGATATTAAGACGATTTGCCTCCTTGACGGCATTCATCTCCTTCTGTACGTCCACTACGAAAAGGGCTGAAGGGAGACGGCTGAGGTCCCTGATGGAACCGAGGTTCTTCTCCAGCTTTGCTCTCTGGCGGGTAATCTGAAGACGCTCACGCTTTGCGAGAGTGTCAAAAGTACCATCCTCTATCATCTTGTCGATGGTATTCATCTTCTTGACAGCCTTGCGGATAGTCGGGAAGTTGGTAAGCATACCGCCCGGCCAGCGCTCTGTCACGAATGGCATGTTGACTGAAGCAGCCTTCTCTGCAACAATCTCTTTTGCCTGTTTCTTTGTGGCTACGAAAAGTACCTTGCGGCCTGAACGCGCAAGCTGTTTGAGTACATTTGCAGCCTCATCGATTTTTACTATACTTTTATGCAGGTCGATGATATGGATCCCGTTTTTCTGGTCGAAGATATACGGTGCCATCTTAGGGTTCCATTTTCTCGCCAAGTGTCCGAAGTGAACACCTGCATCAAGCAATTCTTGGAAATTTGTTCTTGGCATTGTTTTAAAAATTATTCTTGTTGTTTTAATTATCCCGAATCAGGCTTTTGCCTTCGCCTGAAGGGCTCTTTTCATCAATCCGGAGTAGCGGTCATTGCCGGTCTCCGAGATTTTCCGCAGTCACGGCAACCATCAGGCAGCTTCCGAAGATTCGCATCTTCCATGAAGGTCCTGTGATTTCGCACCGGACTGTGCTGATTGTAAATCTGTCAGTAAAATACTATCGTTTACTGAACTGGAAGCGTCTGCGTGCACCAGGCTGACCAGGCTTCTTCCTCTCGACTTCGCGAGCGTCGCGGGTGAGGAATCCTGCTGCCTTGAGGGCCGGACGATAAGCCTCTTTGTCCACCTCGCAAAGTGCGCGGGCGATACCGAGTCTCAAAGCCTCTGCCTGACCTTTGATTCCACCTCCGTCGAGGTTTGCCTTGACATCAAACTGAGCTGTCGTTCCTGTCACCTCGAAAGGCTGGTTTACAATGTAACGGAGGGTGTCCTCTTTGAAATAGTCATTGAGCTCACGGCCGTTGATTGTAATGTCACCTTTTCCAGGCACGACATAAACGCGAGCGACTGCTGATTTACGTCTTCCAAGGGCGTTTACTTGTTTCATGCTCTGCTTAAATTTCGTTTAAAGTAATGGTTTTAGGATTCTGTGCCTGATGCGGATGCTCGTTGCCTGTGTAAAGGTAAAGGTTGTTGATGAGCTTTGCACCAAGACGGTTTTTAGGAAGCATGCCTTTGACAGCCATCCTTACAAGTTCGGTAGGTTTCTTTGCGAGAATCTCCTTCGGAGTGGTGAAGCGCTGTCCGCCCGGGTAACCGGTGTGGCGCACATACACCCTGTCAGTCATTTTGTTTCCTGTGAGTCTTACCTTGTCCGCATTGAGGATGATGACATTGTCACCGCAGTCCATGTGCGGAGTGAAAGACGGCTTGTTCTTACCGCGGAGGATAAGGGCAACCCTGGAAGCAAGACGACCGAGAACGAGGTCCGTTGCATCGATCACAACCCACTCTTTCTTGATATCCCCAGCTTTGAGGGATACAGTTTTGTAGCTTTGTGTGTCCATCTTGTTCTTTTAAATGGTTAATACTTAAAAAATTAATGCGATTCCTACTCTACATAGGGGGCGCAAATATAGGAATTATTTTTCTTTTTGGCAAATTTTCCATGAATTTGAATTTGTCTGCCATCAACGAAACCGTAAGGCGGGCATGAACGAAGCCGCACGGCTGTCATCCCGAGCATGGCGAGGGACCCTGGGCATATGGCAAAAAAGAGGCTGACAGGAGATTCCTGCCAGCCCCATTTAAGTATAGTCAAGTCATCAGAACCTGAAACCAAGCTTCAGTACAGGGGTGTCGAAAACCCTTATGCTCTGATGAGACGCCGTATAGACATCGAAGCCGCGCGGAGCCATCTGGATGATGTCATAGCGGTATGAAGCAGGATGGAACTCGAAACCGAGCACCAGTCCCGGACATACACTGTACTCTATTCCGGCCACAAGCGACGCCTTGCCGCAGAGGACCTGTCCGATATTTGTTCCGGAAGAATAGAGATGAAGGTCATCACCTTCGGCATTTTCACCGATATATGGTTCCACGGTCACGAGCCTTGCCATCTGATAGGTCAGGGCAAGACCTACGAACGGATGGATTCTCGGATTGCGCAGGTTGAAATAACGGTTGGTTCCCAATGTAACATACCAGTTGTGGGTGCTCTGGGCGTTGATGTACTGCTGCTCCGGAATTATCATTTCAGGAGTAGTGTAGTCGCCCTCGACATAAGGCTTGGACGGTGTCAGGTCAATATTGACTCCGAATGAAGCGTTGAGCTCCCAGTTATCGGAGACAAAGGCCTTGGTCTGAAGCCCCACAATGCTGAAGTTCTGGTTGTTGAACCCTCCGATGTTGAGATATGAACTCATGTCACCCGATGCATCGGTGCCTCCGTTGGGGAGTCCTACCGAACCGGCGGTGTTGGAAACCGACGGAACGAGGTATGAATTCAGATTCTCATTGAAGAATCCGCTGTAACCAGCCATCACAGAAACCTGCCACTGTCCCTTGCGGGGAGTGTAGTCCGCATCCGTTGCCGGACCCTTAGGCTGTGCCATCACAGGCACAGCCACAAGAGCCGTCAACAAGATTGTGCAAAGTTTCCTGATCATTTTGCGAAATGATTTTCAATTACATTGTTGTTCCGTAAATAGCCTCGATGGCAGCTGCAAGCTGTGCAGAAGCTATTGCAAGTTTCTCAGTAGCCGCTTTGAGTTCAGCCTCGGCATTGTCGAGACGGAGCTGAGCCATAGTTACAGCGTCAACCAGTCCGGCCTTGACGTCCTCAACATCCTTCTGGGCTTCAATAACCCTGTTTTCAGCCACAAAGAGATCATAAGCCGCACTTTCATACTCTGTCTTGCGAAGCTCATCGAACCGTTCCTTGGACATTCCTCCGCAGTAGCTTTCGATGAGGGTTGTGTAAGCATCAATCTGTCTTGATACGGTGCTGACTTTCAGATCAAGGGCTTCATTTGCATCCTTGATATCCTCAAGCTCGTCAATCATCCTCGGAGCATTGTCTTCAACCTCAGTCTTTAGAACCTCGAGAGAAGCAGCATTGAGTTCCACGATTTGAACAAATGCCTGGCGTGCCTGTTCTACCAGAGTGATGAAGTCAGGAAGAAGAGAAAGGTTGGCAAGCTGCGCCTTAAGTTCATCGATTTCATGACGAAGCTGGTACTCGTACGCAAGAGGAGATGACAATGAATAAGATACACTGCTATAAAAATCAAGAGTATAACCACTGTCAGCCAAGTCCTGTCTTATATAATTGGTATACCTATTATCGTACGCCTCAAAGTTAAAATCATCATAAGAATCAAAGAACTCATCATACGACATCATCTCAAAAGGATAATTGTCATTGAGATTCATTTGCCTTTCATAAGTCAACAAATTATTAGACCATGTCGAACCATTAAATGCCCATCCATATACAGTTCTCCTGATATTGCTGAATTCATCGGCTGCGTCATTCAGATAATTCTCCGCAAACACATCGATATCCTTGATATCATCAAGACTTGCAGGTATAACCTTATATACCATACTGTTGGTTACCGTATCGTATGTGTCTGATCGGAGATAATCAGGAACTCCGCTTATATAAACACTAAACTCGTGTGTAGGATTTCCCTTGGCAACATAGTAGCGAGCAGTCTCATCTGACTCGGAAACCGCATATTTGTCTTCAAGATTAGAAGCCAAGGCATTCATTGCATTTTGCAGGTCATATTTTGCAGTCGATATCTGATTTCTGAGATAAGTCCTGTACGAATCATCAAATGTTGGCTGGCTTGCCATCAATTCATTGTAAGCATTGTTAAACTCAAGATTTGCTGCATCCTTAGCACGGGTATATTCCTTGTCAGCTGCAGCAATAGCTTTATTCATCTTTTCCAATGCCTCATTGTGAGCATTATCCGCTTCGACAAATGTTGCTTGAGCAGACTCAAACGTAGATTTTGCGACTTTCAGTCTTGCATAAATCGTCTTGTATTTATTGTACTTGGCCTTCTGGTCTTCAGTCGGGTTTGAAATTGCAGGATAGGTGGTCTCCACATATGTTTCCATTTCAGAATATGTAGCTCCTGCCTCTTCTTCTCCATTCGCAAAGGCTATGTTTTTTGCTGCCAAAGCATTATTATATGCAGATTTAGCCTGCTCGAAAGTAAGTTTTGCAGCATCGTATTCAGTTCTTGCAGCCTGATAAGCCTTCAATTTTGCGACTTGTGCGACGTTGATTGCTGCTTCTCTCTTTTCTGTCAGGGCAGACACAGCTTCTGCCGTACTACCGCCACCGAATTCTTCAACAGCATCCTCATAGTTCTTTATTGCAGTTTCAAATGCAGTCAGAGCTTTATTGTAGGTTGCAACATCCTTTGTGATATCATAGGTCTCTGAATAAACAGCATATTTCTTGAAATATGCAAGGATATCACCGCTGTTATATGCTGCGAGAGCATCCTGATATTTAGTAGAGGCAACCTTGTAATTGTTCCCTTCTACATATTTTGCCAAATCCTTTTCCCTCGTTTCAATCGCCGTCTGCAGAGATTTGCCTTCAGCATAGTTGCGGTAATAATCGAGCTGATTGTCAAAATAGTCAAGAACCACTTTCTCATTACCATAAGTATATTCGCTATATGGCAAATTGAATGCAGCAACTACATTATTTCCTTCGGCATCCTTTGGAGCCGGGATATAGATTTCCGAGATTTCCAATGACTCTGACGGAGTGCCCGGGACTGATGAGAACAAGCCTGTATTTGCATTATAGACATATCCTGTAATTGCGCTATATTTTATTGCTGCAGGTCTAATGATATTGGCAATGGAGTCTTCAATCTCTGCCTTGCGGGCAAGGTTTGCCTCTTTTGCAGAATAGGCTTCTTTCTCAAGATTCTTCTTCAAATCTTTAAGTTCTTCCTGTTTCTTCACCCATCCCTCGAGAGTCTCATCGAGCTCTAAAAGTTCAGCAGCGATCTTTTCTGCCTCGGTAGCAGCCTCAAGGTTTGCCTGAGCAGCTGCCAATGCCTTGTTTGCCTGCCTCAATGCGATTGAGATACCTTTTTCAGGATCAGCTTCAGCTGTTGCTTCTGCAAGAGCATTACCTGCCTGGATGTAAAACTGTGTCTTGGTCTCAACGTCACGTCTTGCCTGTTCAACAGCATTCTCAAGTGCAGCAAACTGAGCCTGCTGCTCCGGAGTGAGAGTGGACTTTGCAAGTGCGAGGCTCTTGAGTGCCTGCTCATAATCTGCCTGAGCGCGCAGCATGGCAGCCTGCACTTCAAGAAGCTGTTTTTCGAGCTCGGCAGCGGCTACGGCTGCTTCGTTCTGAGCTTGCTGCATCAGGACCTTGTTCTGCTCGATGAGAAGTTCCAGCCTTGCTCTCTCTTCCTCATTCTGAACTGCCTGAGCCTCAGCCTGATACTTCATAAGAAGGGCTTCAGCCTCTACATAGGATACCTTTGCCTCTTCCTGCTTGGCAATGGCTTCCTGAACTCTTGCCTGTGCCTGTACGAGAGCAGCTTCTGCCTGTACCTTGGCAGCTTCTGCTGCCTGGAGAGCGGTCTGGGCTCTCAGCAATTCAGCTTTGGCTCCGCGTAGGTCGGAAATTCCAGCCGGCTCAAGGTTTTCGATACAGCCGGACAAAGAAAATACTCCTGCCGCCATGATTGTGGCAAGAATAAGTTTTGACATTTTTTTCATACCGAAAAAAAAAGACCTGTAGTGTTAATAATTAGCATTGAGAGAAGACAGGTCATTACCCCCCCCCATCTGCTGATTTATAATTAAATAAGAGTTTTTAGAGATAATATTGTTTCACACAACGTAGCAAAGGTAATAAAATTATTTGAGAGGTAGCGCAATTACTAACTTTTTCCGTAAAAAATTTTGCAATTTGAAACATGGAGGATTAGAGGGGCTGACAGCAGATTCCTCGTCGCTGCGCATCTCGGAATGACATGGGAGGCTCATCGGAATGACAAGGGGGGGGGCTTCTCGGAATGACAAAGGGGCGGCCTTTCCGCAGACCGCCCCTTGATGGTAAAAGATGCTGTGAGGGCTATGCCCTGCCGCTGGCAGAAATCATGGAGACTACCGTGCCGTTGAAGTCTTCCGCAGCCTGGAGCTGCTCGAGGGTCAGATGCATACGGTAGCGCCAGTAGTGACGTGAGTTGGCAGGAACATTGATCCTTTCTTCGTTCGGATTCTCCCTGCGCAGTCCGCCGTCCATGGAAAGCCAGTCCTGAAGCGGCAGAATCACCAGCATTGCCGGAGACCACAGGTGTTGCTCAAGAATCCTGCGGCATATCCAAGGCTCGCAGAACTGAGGCGTAGCTCCCTGTCCTCCTATCATGGTGTGGTAGAAGCGGTCCGTGACAGCCGGATCTTCCTCCCACCATGCCCTGACAGGGTTCATGTCATGAGTTGATGTGGTACATACCGACAGATAAGGATAGTGTGCCGGATGAGCAAACTCCTCTTCGATGCTCTTAGGCATGCGCTGGATCTCGAGAGAGAGTATCCTGAGGTCGGACATGACCTGAGGCACCGTGGCCGGAATCATTCCGAGGTCCTCTCCGCAGGCCAGCATTCCGGTAGAGTCGAGAAGGGCCGGGAGTTTCTGCATTGCTTTGTCTTTCCAGAACTCATTGTTGCGGCGATAGAAGAAGTCGTCATAGAGTCTGTCGAACGATCCGCGGCGCCCCGGGTCGAGGGATGCATAAGAAGCAGTGGCGCGCGCCCCGATCTTAGGATGGAACATTCCTTCCTGACGAGGGTCCTCTAGGAAGAGCTCCTTGTCAGAAGGGTCCATGCCAAGATAGCGCAATTCGTGCTCCTGATATGGCAGAGCCGGGCTGAAATGGCCCTCAAGGCCGCTCTTGTACTGCATAGGAATTTCCCATATGCGGAAGAATCCGAGGATATGATCGATGCGGAATGCGTCAAAATATTCAGACATCTTGCCCAGACGCGCCTTCCACCATGCATATCCGTCCTGAGCCATCCTCTCCCAGTTGTATGTAGGGAATCCCCAGTTCTGTCCGTCTGCGGAGAATGCATCAGGCGGTGCTCCTGCCTGGGAATCCATGTGGAAGAGCTCCGGGTAGAGCCATGCGTCGACGCTGGTGCGGCTTATGCCTATAGGGAGGTCACCTTTGAATACGACTCCTTTGGAATGAGCATAGGCGCAGACCTCGGACAGCTGCCTGTCAAGATGATATTGTACGAAGCACCAGAAATCGATGTCGCTCCTGTGTTCATCGCAGAATGCAGCCACTTTCTTCTTGCTGTATTTCGCGAATCCTTTCCATTTGGAGAAGTCAGGGGTGCCGTTCATGTCACGGAGCACGCAGAACGCGGCATAAGGCATGAGCCATTCGTTGTTTTTACGGACGAAATCCTGATAATCCTTTTTCTCAGAGAGTTTTGCGAATGTCTTTGCAAATGCTTTGCGGAGTAGGCTGAGTTTGGCGTCATTCACTCTTTCATAATCGATCTGATCAAGGGAATTGAGCTCTTCCTGAAGTTCCCTGTATGCCTTGTCCACCCTTACACCTGCTGCAGGAAGGTTCACGTACTGCGGATGCAGGGCGAATGTGGAGTTCGGGTTGTACGGATATGAATCCTCCCAGGTGTGAAGCATCGTGGTATCGTTGATAGGCAGAAGCTGGAGTATGCTCTGACCCGTGGATGCCGCCCAGTCGACCATTTTCCTGAGGTCATAGAACTCGCCCACGCCGAAGTCGTCCTCGCTGCGCAGGGAGAATACAGGCACTGCCGTACCGGCGCCTTTCCAGTTCCTGGCCTTGAAGCGAGGGAAAAGGTCGGCAATGACACGGAACTCTCCTTTCTCGGGCACCGCGCTGAACCATCTGTCAGCACCGGTCTCCCATTCAACAGGTTCGAGGGTGTCCTTGTTTACAATCAGGAACTTGTATGAGAACTGCTCCTTGACTTCCATCAGGAGGTTCATCACAGGGAAAGCAGAGTCACAGAAAACCACCGGTTTGGTCCAGTTCTTAAGGGATCTGCCGTTTCCTGCAAGTGCAAGCGCCTCGTTCGGGCGGAGCTGCGGGAATGCGACCTTGAGGAGGACGTTCGGAGACTTTGGAGCCTTGGAGGCCTTGCCCGGTTTCCTTCCGAAAATGGCTCCTGTGAAGGCTGAGGACCAGAAAGGGGAATCCGCAGGGCGGTCGTTCCATTTGTCGTCCACGGCAAGCTGCGAGAACGAAGCCCCTTCAGGAAGGACGATTGAATGTCCTTTCCATTCGTTACGCACGGTGGCGCCATCCCTGAGCACTTCATAATGATAGTCGGCGAGGGCCGGGAGCGGGATGCGAGATAACTCGCATTTCCACAGTCCTTCCGTAACGTAGGTCATAGGGTGACGCTTGCCCGCAATGCAGAGGGCGAGGCTTTCTCCCCAGGAAGTCCTGTATTCAATACTGAAATTCAGTGTCATGGCTATATGTTTTTAATTGTTGTTTTCGTAATCCGGTCTGCTTTTCATCTTCTTCCAGTTCACCACCGGGAGGATGAATGACACCAGCGAGGCGGCAAGCCAGAACCAGGATACCGGTCCGAAATCATAGACATCCACACCGGAGACCGTCGTTGTGTTGTACTGGATGAGATAGCCGCTCGTTATGTCCTGAAGGCCTGCGGCGAAATAGCTGGATATGCCCACCACTCCGAGGGCGGCGCCCGTAGCCTTCCGGGGGACGATGTCCACCGCCATCAGACCGGCCACGATGCAATAAAGCACCCCTACCGCAAGACTGAACAAAGATACATAAAAGATATTCAAAACATAGCTTCCCCCGACAAAAAGAAAAAGCACGAGGGACAGGAAACCGACAAGTCCCGAAAGAATCGCAGGATTCACCCTGTCGCCGGAGAAGACCGTGTCGGACAGCCAGCCTGCAAGTACGGTCCCGAGTACCCCGAACGCGGAGGAGAATGCGATTATCTGGGTCGCTTCGCCCAAAGAGAAATCCCTGGCTTTCTGGAGGAACAGCACGCCCCAGCCGGCTATGGCATATTTGGTGATGTAGATGAAGGCGCTCGAAAGGGCGATTATCCAGATTCCGGGATGCCTGAGAATCTGCCTCTGGAGTTCCCTGGTCGGCATCTTGTCTTCCTTTGTAATCGTTTCGCCCGAAAGGGTCTGCACCGAAGGCAGTCCGCAGCTCTCAGGCGTGTCTGAGACGAATATCAGGATGATTGCCGAGCCTATAAGACCTGCGAGGGCGGCGACGATGAATCCATATACCCAGCCGAACGCACCCACCACGGCGCCGGTGATGATGAATGACATGAACTCGCCCAAATATGGGGTGGAGCTGAATATGCTGTAGAAAGTACCGCGCTTGGATTTCGGGAACCACCGGGAGAGGCTGATGACTCCGGGAGGAGAGCCCATCGACTGCATCCATCCGTTCACGCCCCAGAGGATGGCGAAGGATATGAATATGAGCAGTCCGGGAAGTCCGGCAGGACCACGGAGGAATCCGAGGGCTCCCATAATGAGGTTGACCAATGAGGAGATGAGCAGCCCCGTGGCCATGAAACGGCGGATGTTGCAATAGTCAGCGATGAAGCCGTTCAGGAATTTTCCGACCGCATAGACGAACAGCAGGGCAGAGCCAATGACGCCGAGCTGGCCGGCTGTCAGGACACCCTCGTCGATGAGAGGCTGCTTGACGACGCTGAGGCTCATGCGGCAGACATAGTAAAGGCTGTATGCCACGGTTGCGCCCCAGAATGTCTTGTTTCTCAAAGACTTGTATGTGTCCTGTATTTTTTCCTCAGGCACTTTCGAAGCGGAGGGCTTGCTTATTCTGTAATATGAGTATAAACTCATCAAGTTCCTGTATTGGTTTGATTGCAAAGTTATAAAAAGATAGATTATATTTGTACTTTTGTTTGGATAATGAGAAAGGAGTGAATGGGAACAGATATCTCGACTTCGCTCGATATGACAGTTCGGGAGAGGCAGGAAGAAGGGCTCAATATGACAGATTGAGGGGTTCGGGAGGATGGTTTTCTGTCGGTTATGGGAATTGACTGGATGTATAAAAATATATAAAAATGAAAAGGATTTCAGCTATTTTAGCGCTGGTCAGCCTCACGATGGCAGCCATGGCACAGACTCCAAAGGATGTCGAATACAAGTTCACGGAGGCATCCGGCCTCAACCTGATCGGCAAACTGTTCAATGACACCCCTAATCCATACCATAGGGTGGACACCGTGAAATTCAAGGGTTTCACCAAGGGGGAGAACAATCAGGTCAGATGCCCTGCAGGTATTGCCGTGCTGTTCAAGACAAATTCAAGCACGATTTCGGTAAAGACCGTATTCGGATATGAATATGAAAATGTCAATACGATGCCGATTTCATATCGTGGATATGACCTTTATATAAAGAAGGACGGGGAATGGCTATGGGCAGCCTCCGGAGCCACCAAGCCTGGTGCACACAGCCAGGACAACAAGGTCCTGATCAAGGATATGGACAGGAGCGAGAAGGAGTGTATGCTCTACCTTCCGATTTACAGCGAAGTCTATTCTGTCAAGATCGGAGTGGAGAACGGAGCTGACATCGAGGCAATGGAGTCACCTTTCCGCCACAGGGTCGGCATATTCGGGTCCAGCTACACCCAGGGCATAAGCACCAGCCGCCCGGGAATGAGCTATCCAATGCAGCTGATGCGCCACACGGGAATCCAGATTCTCAGTCTGGGGTGCAGCGGAAACTGCAAGATGCAGCCATATTTCGCGGATGTCCTGTGCGCGGCGGATGTCGATGCGCTCATCTTCGACCCGTTCTCCAATCCTGGAGCGGATATGATAAGGGAGAGGCTGTTCCCGTTCATAGAGAGAATCCAGCAGGCGCATCCTGACATTCCTCTGATCTTCCAGCAGACGATCTATCGCGAGAGCCGCAATTTCAGCATATCCAACAACAGGAACGAACAGGCCAAGCAGGATGCCGCTGCGGAATTGATGAAGGAGGCCTGCAAGAAATACAAGAATGTCTATTTCATCCAGACCAACGCCACGGACGAGAATCATGAGACCTCGGTGGACGGCACTCACCCGAATGATTACGGCTACATGCTTTGGGCACGTTCAATCGAGAAGCCAATCCTGAAAATCCTCCGCAAATACGGTATCAGATAATCATTTAACCACTTCTATCCTCATCCCAAGCGCATCAATCAATCTATAGAATGTTGCTACGCTTGGGGTGATTGTTCCGTGCTCAATCTTTGATATATATGATTTGGTGGTATTAGTTCTGCGAGCAAGTTCAGCTTGAGTCATGCGGACCTCTTTCCTCGCATCGTGCAGAATATGACCTGAGTAAAACGAGTATGCCGCCTCTTCAGCCATAGTTCTTTCAGGAGTTCCCTCCTTGCCAAATCTTGCGTCAAGTACTTTGTCATAATCCACAATTTCGTGATTGTTTATCTGCATAATAGTCCTCCTTTATTCTTAATGCTTTCTGGATTTCATTTTTTGGTGTTTTCTGACTTTTCTTATTGAATCCGTTGAATAAGACCACAATATTTCCTTCATCAAAGATAAAGAACACCCGAAATATATTACCAGCATACTCAGTCCTCAATTCATATAACCCATTCCTTATATGCCTGATGAATTTTTGTGGGAGCCGTCCCTGGGTCTTCAGCAAAAGCAATCCATATTGTATCTTTTCCTGCTCCTTCTCTGTCAATCCCTGCATAAAAGCCTCAAAATAACCGCCATAAGTCAGAACCCTTCGTTTCATATCGCAAATATATTAAAAGTTGTAAAATATTACAACTAATGTTTATATCCACAAAGGTCGGGACGATTATCCGTGTAATGAAATTTTATTCGGTTAAATTCAAAAATCGGCATCCAGAATATCCCAGAGGCACATTCGGAAGGTAAAATTTGTTTGAAAACGTATGCAAACCGAAACAAATTCACATACGGTCCATCGTTCCAAGAATGGAACGGCGGTAGTGGCAGGTCAGGTGGATGGTGCGGGCGAGAAGGTGGGCGAAATAGGCGGCCATCAGGATGTGCATAGCGATCATGTCGTGTGACGATGCGGATGCGTCCGGCCGGTCCATGATGCCGGGAAGCAGGGCTGCAAGATATCCCGAATCAAGGACGGACAGGCCTGCAAAATAAACGGCAAAGAAAGCCACCGTGGCCCAGAGCATAGAATCACGCATCTTCCGTGAGGCTGTCGCACCTATGTATATGCCATCCCAGGTGAATGCAGCACATCCGGCAAGAGGCATGAGCAGGAGCCATGGAAGATAATCCACCGCCATCCTCACAACCGATTCGTCAGAAGTCATTATTCCGAGCATCCATTCCCCGCCGAACAGGTAGATTGCCATGAACAGGGCTGCGAGCCCCATGCTCCATACAAATGTCCATTGCACGGTACGGCGGAGCATCCTGGCATCACCGGCACCAATGTATCTGCCCGTGAGCGCCTCCGCCGCATATGCGAACCCGTCCGTGAAATATGAGAATATCATCAGAAGCTTCATCATGATTGAGCCTGTGGCGAGAAGAAGGTCCCCATATCCCGCAGATATGGTCGTGAACCCTATATATATAGCTATGAAGCACAGTGACCTGACGAACAGATCCACATTCATCACGAAGAACCTGCGGGTCTGCCCCCCGGCGAACACATGACGGATTTCCCCCGCGCCCAAGCCTGCGAAGACCTTCCTGCGGTATTTCACAAGCATTATCAGGGAAGCCGTCAGAAGACCGGTGTATTGCGCGAGGACAGTCCCTGCCGCTATTCCACTGAATCCCAGTCCTTTCCATCCGAGCGCAGGGATGCCGAGCGCAAGGACTATGCTTGCCGCTATGTTCATTCCATTGACAACGATGTCGGTCACCATAGGGCTGACACTGTCCTGCATCCCGATGAACCACCCCTTGAAAGCCATCAGGCTGAGTGTCGCCGGGGCGGCCCATATCCTTATGTAGAAATACCTTGAAGCCAGTTCCCTGACCTGAGGGGTGCAGTCAACGACGAGGAAGGCGCCCTGAACGAAAAGCCATTGGACCGCTATCAGGGCAAGGGCACAGGCAAGGGCTATTCCGGCTGCACGGATGAAGATTCTCGCCGACTCCTTCATGTCACCCTTTCCGAATGCCTGGGCCGTCAGTCCTCCCGTCCCTACGCGCAGGAATCCGAAATTCCAATACAGCAGGTCGAACAACATCGAGCCCACAGCTATGCCTCCTATAAGAGTGGCAGCCTCCGCACCGAGATTGCCGGCCACGGCTATGTCCGCCATACCCACCAAAGGCACGGTGATGTTTGCGAGAATGCTCGGGAGGGCAAGTTTCAGTATGTCAGCATTGAGTGAGCGCATCATCTGTATTTGCCTTCGTCGTCGAGCATCCCGAGATAGGAAGAATATCGTTCATAGCTTATGATCCCCTGCTCCACAGCCTCTTTCACTGCGCATCCCGGCTCGTGGGTATGGGTGCACGGGGAGAAGCGGCATTGTCTTGAGGCCTCCAGCATTTCTGGGAAATAGAGGGCGATTTCCTCTTTGGCAAGGTCCACGAGGCCGAATCCGCGCAGTCCCGGGGTGTCGATTATGAACCCTCCGCTTTCAAGACGGTACATTTCATAGAAGGTGGTGGTGTGCTTGCCCTGGAGATGGACATCGGAAATCTCCCCCACCTTGGGGTCGAGCGACGGGTCGAGGGCCTTTATCAGCGACGACTTGCCCACTCCGGACACTCCGGAGAACAACGACAGCCTGCCACGGCACGCCTCCCTCAGCTCTGCAATGCCTTCACCCGTGAGTGCCGACACTTCCATGACAGGATAGCCGGCCCCTTCATATATCTGATGGAAGGCTTCCAGCATCGGGGCATGGGAGTCGCGGTAAAGGTCAACCTTGTTCAATACTATGGTGACGGGGATGTTGTACACTTCGCAGGTCACGAGGATGCGGTCGAGGAAAGGCAGCTTAACCTCAGGATAGTCGATGGTGGCGATTATGAATGCCATGTCGAGGTTGGCGGCGATGACATGGGCCTGACGGGAGAGGTTTGTGGATTTTCGGATAATGTAGTTCTTCCTCGGGAGGATGGACGTGATGACTGCCGGGGCTTCCGGTGTGATGCAGGACGACAGGTCTGCACCGGAAGCGGGTGTGTCCTGGGGCAGTTCCGCCTCGAACATCACTCTGTCCCCTACCGCCACAGGGTTGGTGGAGGAACTGCCTTTCAGGCGGATTTTCCCCCTGAGAACTGCCGGGAACAGGTCCCACTGCGGAAGACACGAAAGCAGATAGTGGCTTCCCGTATGTTTTACAACCGTCGCTTCGCCTTGTTTTGTCATAATTTACCTTTCGGGCTTATATCTTGTAATTGATTCGGCCTTTTTCAATCGGCCGTATCGTTTCGTCAAAGCGGAACCGTTTGCAAAGCCTGTCATGCCGAGCGAAGCACGAAGTGCAAAGTCGAGACATCTCTTTGCCCCGGACGCGGGTGCAAAGATAATTATTTTAAGAATTTATCGTAACTTTGCGGGATATGTGAATATTGATATATATGATTTAGTTTCACATTTGCGAAACTTGAGTTGATATGATTACGGAAAAACAGATTGAAGAGTCCTTGATGAGGATATTCAGGGACTTGAGTTTCAAGCAGAGCCCCGAAGGGCTTTATGACCCGTTGAGATATATGATGGCCATAGGGGGCAAGAGAGTGCGTCCGCGCCTTTGTCTTCTGGCATATTCGCTGTTCAAGGACAGCCTCGGAGACGAAATCATGGCTCCGGCAGCCGCTCTCGAGGTATTCCACAGCTTCACCCTCATCCACGATGACATCATGGACAAGGCGGACGTGAGGCGCGGGGTGCCGACAGTTTACAGGAAATGGGACGAGAACACAGCGATTCTTTCCGGTGACGTGATGTCGATTGAAAGCTACAGGCTCATAGCCAGGACTCCGGCGGACACTCTGCCCAAGGTTCTGGACCTTTTCTCTAAGACTGCGGCTCAGGTCTGCGAGGGACAGCAGTACGACATGGATTTCGAGGACATGGAACAGGTGCCAATGCAGGACTATATGAAGATGATCGGCCTCAAGACCGCCGTGCTGATTGCCTGCGCGGCAAAGATGGGGGCGCTGGTGGCACAGGCTTCTGACGAGGACTGCGACCTGCTCTACAGCTACGGTTACGACCTCGGACTTGCGTTCCAGATTGCCGACGACTGGCTCGACACTTATGGGGATCCTAAAGTGTTCGGCAAGGCAATCGGAGGGGACATCCTCAACAACAAGAAGAGCTGGCTGCTCACCCGGGCGTTCGAGAAGAGCGAGGCTGATGACGCTCCGCAGGGATGCAGACGGGCCGACCTGGTCGCTGCAATGGCAATGCCTGTCGGGACTGATGAGGAAAAGGAAGCCAAGATCACTGAGGTGAAAAGAATCTACGAGGTGCTGAATGTCGGGGAGGATGCCAAGGCGGAGATTGTCAGGCTTCATGCGCAGGCTCTCGGATATGCAGACAGGCTTGGGCTCACACAGGAGCGCCACGCGATGCTCCGTGACTATGCCAACAGCCTTGTCGGCCGCTCAAGATAGGCCTGGCAGGACAATTTCGGGCAACTAGACACGGCGGGCATCATTTCGAGCGAAGCCGAAAGGATGGCAGAATGTCATTTCGAGCATAGCCAACGGCGAAGGAGGGCAGAATGTCATTTCGAGCGAAGCCGAAGGCGAAGTCGAGAAATCTAATTGACAATCAAAACAATGCAGAACAACAAATTGGAAATAATGGCCCCTGCGGGCAATTTCGAATGCCTTCATGCGGCAATCCAGGGAGGTGCCGACTCGGTATATTTCGGGGTGGAGCGTCTCAACATGAGGTCTCATTCGGCAAATAATTTCAGAATGGAGGACCTCGGCGAGATTGTGAGAATCTGCTCCGAGGCAGGAGTCAAGACATACCTGACCCTGAACATTGTCCTCTACAACGAGGACCTCGAAGACATGCGCAAGACGCTTGATGCGGCCAGAAAAGCAGGCATCACCGCCGTAATCGCCTCGGACATGGCTGCAATCATGTATGCAAGGCAGATTGGTGTGGAGGTGCATATCTCGACCCAGCTGAGCATCTCGAATGCGGAAGCGCTGAGGTTTTACGCCCAGTTTGCCGATGTCATAGTCCTTGCGAGGGAGCTCAATCTCTCTCAGGTCAAGGAAATTAAGGCCGTGATTGACAGGGACAACATCTGCGGACCTTCAGGAAAAAGGGTGGAAATCGAGATGTTCGCCCACGGGGCGCTGTGTATGGCGGTATCGGGCAAATGCTACCTGAGCCTTCATGAGTACGGGGCTTCGGCGAACAGGGGCTCGTGCTACCAGATATGCCGCAGGGGTTATGAGGTCAAGGATGTCGAGACCGGAAATACGCTGCTTGTTGACAATAAATATATAATGTCACCCAAGGATCTGTGCACAATCGAGTTCATGGACAAAATCATAGATGCCGGTGTCACGGTGTTCAAGATCGAGGGCAGGGCGAGGTCTGCCGAATATGTCAAGAAGGTCGCTTCGTGCTACCGCAGGGCCGCAGATGCAGTGTGCGAGGGGCGCTACACCCCTGAGCTTGCGGCAAGCCTGAAAGCAGAACTCGGGGAGGTGTTCAACAGAGGTTTCTGGGACGGATATTATCAGGGTGCCCGCCTCGGAGAGTGGAGCGAAGTATACGGCAGCAAGGCAACCAAGAAGAAGGTTTACTGCGGCAAGGTGACCAATTGGTTCGGAAAGCTCGGTGTTGCCGAGATTCTCGTGGAGTCCGCTTCCCTGAAGGTCGGGGACAGGATACTGATAATCGGGCCGACCTCAGGTGTCGTGGAATATACCATACCTGAAATCCGCGTGGACCTGAAACCCGTTCAGGAGGCCACCAAAGGCACATTCTGCTCCGTATTCATCGATTGGAGCAAGGTCGCTCCGGGAGCAAGGGAAGAAAAACAGGGCCTGTGCGGCGACGGTTGTGACGAGGCCGCCTGCCGGGCCATTGAAGAAGAAAGGCTGCGCCGCTCCGACAAAGTTTACCTCTGGGAGTAGTTCGAGTGAGGCTTATCGGGAACTGGCAGGGATTTCCAACGCTTTCTTCAGCTGGGTGTCGTAGCGGAGACGGATCTTGATGCCGGCTTCCTGATACCAGTAGCGGGTTACGATTTCTTCCTCAATGAACGGAATGATTTCGTCCTTTTTCAGCCTTATGAAACGCTCCTTGTCCATCTGGATGGCTTTCTCCAAGGCGTCAAGCTCAGAAGTCATGGAATCAGCAAGTCCGTCTTTCACGAGTTCAGCCTTCATCTGGTCGAACAGGGTCTTTGCACTGCTCCTGTAGTCGAACTCCTGTGTCTTGGCAAAGCTGATGAAATCCTCGAAATCAGAATCGCTGAAATGAAAGTCGTCCACGGCAGGGATGCTCTCATGCTTGCGGGCATAGTTCATGACATATTGGTCGAGCACTCCTCCGAACACGAGCGAATACACAAGCCTGCTGTAAGACGGAGAGTCAATCTCATAATCCGGAGTGATTCCGCCTCCGTCCCTAACAATCCTGCCGGAAGCAGTACGGAATTCCTTGGTAAGCGAATCAGGGATATGGCCCACGCTGCCGTCCTCATTCCTGTGCGCATAATCGATTGCCTGAACGCATCTTCCGCTCGGAGTGTAATATTTCGCTGTAGTGATTTTCATCTGTCCGTTGTATGGAAGAGGCCTTATGGACTGCACCAGGCCCTTTCCGTAGCTCCTCTTGCCCATCACAACCGCCCTGTCGAGGTCCTGAAGCGCTCCGGTTACAATCTCAGATGACGAAGCACTGCCAGAGTCAATCATCACTATTATAGGTATTTCGGTATCAAGCGGTTCCTTGGTTGTCCGGTATTCCCTTTTCGAATCTTCCGTATTTCCCTTTGCTGTCACCACCAGGGAACCCTTTGGAACAAACAGCGAAACAATCTCCACGGCCTCGCTCATGAGTCCGCCTCCATTGCCCCTTAGGTCGAGGACAAGTCTCTTCATCCCTTGTTTCTTCAATTCAAGGAACCTGTTCCTCAATTCGCCTGACACATTGTCAGTGAATCCGCTCTGGTAGATATATCCGGTAGTGTCATTGAGCATTCCTGCATATTCGATGTCCGGGAAATGGATTCTTTCGCGTGTGATATCAACATTCACGGTATCTCCCGAATGTACCTTCTTCACCTTGAAGCTCACCACCGTACCAGGCTTTCCCTTCATCCTGTCGCTGCTTTCCTTTGTTTGGAGGCCGACAGTAGGCACACCGTCAATGGCCAGGATTTCATCACCGCAGACAAGACCGTTCTTCCAGGCCGGAGAACCGTAGTACGGTTCGTTTATGATGACATTCTCGTCAACTTTCTTGTGAATGATCGCTCCGATGCCTCCGTAAGTCTTGGAGAGCATCATCTGGAGGTCTTCATTCTCTTCTTCAGGTATATATATGGTATATGGATCCAGTTCGTCAAGCATAGCATCTATGCCTGCCCTCATTATCCTGTCCACCGGAAGTGAGTCGACATATGACCTGTTGAGTTCGCGGATTATGGCGCTATGAATTTCAGCCCATTGGCCCATCCGGAAGGTCTTGCTTTGTGAATATGCTGAAAATGAGGATAATATAATGGCGGCTGCCGCCGAAATCAATGCTAAATTCCTGTGTTTGTTCATCATTATGGACCTGTTTTTGTAATATAGTATGCAAAAATATGAAAAATTTATACCTTTGCAGCGGTTTTTTAGTAGTAATAATAGGCAGTTTTTATGATTAATTTGGTTTTTGCGACGGGCAATAGCGGTAAACTGCGTGAAGCATCTGAGATTTTGGGAAAGGGGTTCAAGCTCGTCACCCCTTTGGAAATCGGTATTTCGGAAGATATTCCAGAGACTGGCAAAACTTTGAAAGCTAACTCTTTACAGAAAGCGCAGTATGTCTTTGACAAGAGTGGAAGCAACTGCTTCGCTGATGATACGGGACTTGAAGTCGATGCACTCGGAGGCGCTCCGGGAGTCTATACGGCAAGATATGCCGGCGACAACAAGGATTTCAACAAGAACATGGACAAGGTCCTCAGGGAACTCGAAGTCCGCGAATGTGAGGCCAGCATGGCTGCTGCCATGGGCCTGAAAGTCAAGAAACTTTCACGCAAGGCACGCTTCAAGAGCGTCATCACATTGATTTACAACGGAGAGAAACATTTTTTTGAAGGCACTCTCGAAGGCACCATAGCACGCACCAAGTCAGGCAATGGAGGATTCGGCTACGATCCGATTTTCCTGTCGGAGGATTTCCCGGGACTGACTCTTGCCGACATCACGGAAGAGCAGAAAAATGAGATTTCCCACAGAGGCAAGGCCCTCCGCGCAATGTCAGACTGGTTTGCGCAGGAGAACACTCCAGCAGGGGCTGCTCTGTAACTTATTGATATGATTGTAAATACAGGACTGATAATCTTACATTCGACAAAATTCGGAGACAACTCCGCCGTTCTTCATACCCTCAGCAGGGAGTATGGACGGCGGAGTTTTCTTGTGCGCGGAGTCGGAAAGAAGGCGTTGACGACCCTGTTCCAGCCTCTGAACATTCTGGAGGCAGACATCCAGGAATCATCCAAATCGAAATTATATACTGCAAAGAATCTGTCATGCCTGTATCCTCTTTCTGGAATCAGGGGCAACATCTACAAGAACACGATGACGCTTTTCCTGAGCGAAGTCCTTTACCGGGCTGTCAAGGACGGGACTTCTGAGGAGGGGCTGTATGACTGGTGCGAGAAAAACATCCTGCTTCTGGATGCGGTGAGCTCCGATTTCAGCAATTATCACATACGCTTTTTGCTTGAATTGTCGGTCGTTTTGGGATTCAGCCCTCAGGTTCAGGACCTGATGCCGTTCGTGGGCGATCATCTTGATGTGGTTTCCCGGTTCATGACTCTTCCTTTTGCAGAGTCGATGCTCATCCCTCTTTCCGGACAGGTCCGCAATGAAATCGCCGATGAAATCCTCCGCTACCTCGAATACCATCTGGATTCATCCCTGAATATCAACTCTTTAAGAGTCCTGCGGGAACTGTTTGCATAGAATCATAAGACCCTCGCAATCAGCGGACAAGGCAGATGGAGAGTTCGTAGAGGAGGTAGAGGGGAAGGAAAACGAGCATCAGGGTGAACGGGTCGCCGGTCGGCGTAATGGCGGCAGCGAGCACGAGCAGGACGACTACGGCGTGTCTGCGGTATTTCTTGAGGAAATCTTTTTTTATCAGTCCGAGTTTCGAGAGAACCCATGCGAGCAGAGGCATCTCGAACACCAATCCCATGATGAACACCATCATCAGGAAGCTGCCCATGTATGAATTGAGGCTGATCTGGTTCGTTATGTCCGCACTCAGCTGGTATTCCGTGAGGAAGCGGAACGTGAACGGGAATATGAAGCAGTAGCCTATGGCGCAGCCGACAAAGAACATCAGGGTGCCGAACAGGAAGGCCACCCTTACGGACGACTTCTCGGTATCATAGAGGGCCGGGCTGATGAACCTCCAGATTTCAAACACAGCATACGGGAAAGCCAATACCAGGGCAAACCAGAACGATGTCGTTATATGGGTCATGAACTGCGAGGCAACATTGATGTTGATGATGTCCACCTTGTAGTCGTCAGCGGAGAAATCCGGCATCAAAGGGACAGAGCCTAGTTTGGAAAGCCATCTGTAAAGGAAAAAGTCCGAACTTGCAGGGCCGAGCACGAAAGTGCTGAAAATGTCGGGCATTATCATGAAAAAAACAATCATGAGGATGAGGACTGCCGCTGCAATCCTCATCAATGACCATCTCAACACCTCAAGATGGCCCCAGAACGACATTTCCTGCCCCTGCGGGGTCTCCTCAGGCCTGGTGTCCATTATTTCTTGTCGTCGTCCGTGATTTCCTTCTCAATCTCGTTCATGCCGTCCTTGAAGCTCTTGACTCCCTTGCCGAGCCCTTTCATGAGCTCAGGAATCTTCTTGCCCCCGAAAATGAGGAGGACGACCAAAGCGATTATGATAATCTCACCAGTACCGATGTTTCCAAGAAAAAGTAAATTTCCCATATCTTTAATATAAATAAACAATATCCTTTATCTGCCATCATCGCCTGTTACGGCCAGCATATCGCATTTAACGGTTTCCGGCATGCTGAACTCACAACCGCAATAAAGCTGATTGTAGAAATTCTGCTCCCTGATTATCTGCGACCGGCGCTCCTGCAAACCGCCCTTGCGCCAGTTCCTCTCCCACCATACCGGCCCTTCAGTCCGCGCGTCAGTCTGCTGCACATTTACTTCTGCACCAGTTCGGCCCGCGGCCTTCAGCGCAACCTGGGCGCATGCCCATCTCCCGGCTTCGTTTATCTGGTCAAGCGACTTCCACCGCGACGACGCCAAGGTTGTTGTCAGCACTCTGAACCCGTTTGCCGCAGCATATTCAGCAGCCCTCAACAGCCTGAATTTGAAGCATTTGAGGCAGCGTCCTCCCCTCTCTGGCTCCTTCTCGAGTCCTCTCACGGATTCCAGCCATGCCTCATGGTCATAATCGTCGTCCACGATTTCCAGTCCGAGCGAAAAAGCATATCGGGAACACTCACCCTTGCGGATTTCATATTCCCGATATGGATATATGTTCGGGTTGCAATAAAATATGACGGGGGTGACACCCTCCTGCAGCAGACGTTCAATTATCGCTCCTGAGCAGGGTGCACAGCAGGTATGGAGCAAGACGCGGCTTTCTCCGAAGGGTACCTGCAAGGTATCGTCCCCTTTTTTCGCCATATTTTGCAAACATACATAAAATTTTCGATATTATTTCTTGAAACCGGCCACGTCGTCCATTGATGTCGGGATGAGCTCATAAAGATCGGAATAAATTTCCATCACACCCTTGATCCATGAGGTAGTGTGGGCGATCTCTTCATCCTTGTAAACAGCATATTTGGTCACATAAGTGGCGACTGTAAGGCCGTTTTCACCGGTAAACCTGGTAGTGGTGGACTTATTGTTCACAACCCATGTTGTTGCGTCATCCGGAGCCGTGAGGTTGCGAACCTTGACATACTGTCCGAGATAGTCACCGCACTGGTTGTCAGCTATTTCAGGAACCACGATATCGGCTTTCTCATTGGTCGGGAAGATGATTGCCTTCTTTACCTGAGGCAGGCCTTTGAACAAGTCGTATGTAGCATATTTGAGGCTGATGATGACTTTCGTTCCCACAGGAAGTTTCTCGTTGGTGTAGTCTTCGCCTTTGAGGATGATGCCGGTGCCTGGTTTTCCTGTATTGTCCACGAGGGAAATCACCTGGAACAAGGCTCCTCCTTCATTGTTTGCCGCTACATAGCCTTTGACTGCGACAAGTGAAGAGAGTTCGGATCCGGACTCCATTGTTTTAAGCTTGTCGTTGAGCTCCTTGACCGTGAGGGCCTTGCTTTCGTCCGGACACTCTTCTTTCTCGGCAAATTCGATTGTGGTCACCATCGTGTTGAGATATTTTGTATCTGAGCCGGAGAGTCCTATGGCATAGCCGGTTACTATGACATTCCTGTCAACGTAGCTTGTCACATTGAGAGAGTTGTCAGGATATGCTAACGAGCCTACCACTGATGTACCGTCCACTGCGACATTGTAATGCCACTGGTAAATGTTGTCCTGATATGAAGTGAGGAATCCGGTATATTTGACATATTTGATGCAAGGGGCTCCTGCATAGCTGTCGAAATCGGCTGCCTTGAATTCAACAGGGTCCGGGTTGGTCACGGAGGTCGTTCCGGTCTTTGTCACTTCGGAAGTCTCTCCAAACTGCTTCAATCCTCCATACTCTGAAGTAGCACCTTTGACCGTGACCACATCACCGACATTGATACCGTGATTCTTCTTGAATGTAAGCATCATGCCTGTATCGTCCTTAACAAGGAATCCTTTGGAATGTGTTCCGACCACAGTTCCCTCAATCTGATATACTTCGTCAATTGGAGAAGCGAGTACAGTGGCAATTGTCGATGTAGCGACAATTTCTTCCTTGCCGAATTCCACAAGTTCGCCTCCGTTTCCTGCAACCAAAAGGACATCGTCGATGCGGTTGACGCTGCTCATCTTAGGCTCGAATTTGATGCAGAGAGAATTCACGCCGTCAGGCAGGGTAAAATCAGCGCAGGCAAGTCTCCAGTTGCCAGGCACATCCTCGACATTGCCGAAATTGTAGTCGAGAGCCTGGGACCAGACTTCTCCGTCAGCCGAGAGGCGTACTTCAAAATCAGACTTGATGAACGCGTTGGATGCTCCCTGGGCATAGCGCTGGGCTCCGAACTGAAGTCTGAGATTCTTCTGATTAACAACTATATTCTTGATTATCAAGTAAGACGGTGCAGTGCTGAAGAAGATGTTGTTCTGTCCTGAGCCGTCGTATTGAGAGATATCGCCTTTTGACGACTGGTTTGTACGGCAGGATACGCTCTTGAAATCATAGGTCACACCAGCCGCTGAAGATCCTTTTTCGTTCTTCCATCCTTCGAACTGGTCAAGGAAAGGCCACTGGCCGCCGTCACCGAATGTCTGTGAGGAGAGGTCAGCGTCGAAATTGTTGAAATAGATGGCACCTTCAGGGACTACATCCTCAGGAATGCCGTTGTTCTTGACATCAACAGGGAGAGTGTAGAGGAAATTCTTATATGATCCGAAGGCCCATCCGGTGATGGTGATATTGTGTTTGGAATACTTGGTCCTGAAGTCCTCGGTCATATAGTCAAGGCTTCCGGTAACCGTGCTTCCGTCAATCTCAACATTGGTATAATTGCCCGACAAAAGAACTTTTCCGCTATATGTGACATATTTTATTGACGGCTCCTTCATGTAAGCTGTAATGCTTTCCGGGGTCAATGCTTCAGGGTCAGGGAATTTCACTTCTGCTGTTCCTGTCTTTTCGATGGTACATCCGCTGCCGAACTGCATGAGTCCGTTGCGCATTGAAGTCGTGCCGGATACAGTGACTTTGTCTCCAACGGCAAGGCCGTGCTCGGAGCCGGAGAAGGCATAGATGTAGGTGTCTTTCTGACCTAAAAGTACTCCCTGGGTGTTTGCTCCGACAACAATTACATTCTCAAGTTCGAATGAGCTGCCAGCCTCGGCTGCAAGCACCTCGGCAATGGTGACTCCTGTTTCTTCCGGTCCGTCATTTGGTTCATCATCAGGTTCCGGTTTTTCCTGACATGAGAATATCAGCGCGGATGCAGCCAGAACCCATGCAAACCGCGAAATCATTTTTATTGATGTGTTGCTCATAAATTATGTATTTGGGGGCCGCAAATATATATAACATTATTTTCAATTCCAATCTACTCGATGGATTTCACGCAGCGGACGGAATAACCAGGATAACTGGCTCCAGTACTTGTCCTTACCACAGCTTCATTCTTCTTATATGAAGTATTCTCTCCGGTGATATTATCGGCCGTGAAATCCATATATGAATAATTTCTGTAACCATAATGTTCATCTTCAGTAGTATCTGAAGCCCAATATAGTCCTCTTGCGCCATTCAAATCATAGCGGTTCAATGCCGCATTGTCCATATTCTTGAAATATGCTTCAGTATTATAATATGAGCAGGAAATTAGTCCCGCAACACAGAATTCAAGTGCTGCACCTGTCTGCGGATCCCATAAATCCCACACTGCTACCTTGCCTGATGAGGTCTTGCCTTCAAAACTTGCTACCCCGTGCAACTTGTCCTTCAAACCAACCGTTGACCGGCATCCATAAGAAGAAATAAATTTTGAAAGAGCTTTCCACTCTGCCGTTGTTGGAACACGCCAACCTTCCGGACAAGGATTTCCCATTCCAAGATATGGAGAATCGTTGGTTTCAGGCCAGTTGAAATCAACAGTCGGATGCGGATTTGTTTCATGATCATCGTATTTGAACCAGTTGTTGCTTGCAGCATAATAAGTTTTATCATCAACAGCTTTTATAGCTCCGGCTTCATCATACTCAGAATAAGCGAATTTGGTGGTATTGTCATCACAATAAGGATATTGCCCTGCACGACGGCCCCACTGATAGTATTTGCCGAACGGATGCTCAAGATCGAATCCGAGGTTGCAAGGATACCACAGGAGCCCGGCCATTTCCACCGGATCTCCTGTCCAGCCTCCTATGACAACCTGACCGTCACCGGCATTCTGGCTCACCTGAAGAGGAGAAGAAACTACAGGTTCATAAGTACCATAACCATAGACTTTTACTTGGACGCTGCCCTCGTTCTTTGTTGTACGGGAGTGGTTTTCCTTATGCACCGCCGTGCATTTCATCACGTTCCATCCGCGGGAATCTACTTGTTTGTAGTCCCAGTCCATATAGAGACTCAACAGATTCGGGTAAGAGCTGCGATCAAAGTCCAGGTCAGTTCCTGCATTGGTACGGACATAGAACTCTGTCACACCGGCTGTCCTCGGAAGTTCGAGTTTGTCAACCTTTTCCCCGTCTGGAGTCATAGAAATCTCGTAAGTATAGTCGGAATATGAGGCAGAAGCCATGGAAACCGTAAGTGAAGAAAGTTTGTTCTTCTCGAATTTGATTCCTTCAGAACGGGCGACAATCTGTCTTGAGATGCAACCTGTTTCGTTGTACAGGCTTATTGTAAGAGGCTGTCCTTCAAGGATTTCAAACGGCTTCGTACAGAACCAGAGGTCGAAATTACCGTCAATCACCTGCCCAAGCTCTGCAGCAGCTTTGACCTTTCCCCCTTCGGAAGATGTATAGTTCAATACTACATAGTTGTGATTGCTCTTGTCATCCCCGCCGAATTCCTTTCCAAGCACGTTTATATAGTAAATTCCAGCCATTGTACAGCCCTCGGGCGCAGTAATAACGGCCTTGGTCACGTTTGTCATTTCGGCAGGAATACCAGTAAGACTGATTTTGCCGTGGGTGACGAGGCGGTCGAAAACCATAGGGATTTCCATACCTGAAGTAACTTCTGTGTACTCCTTCTGCGAAATTCCAAGCATCACATCAGCCCTTGGGTCATAGCTGGTGGCTGAAGGGAATTGCCCTGAGCCGTCAGGATAAGTTCCGACAAAAATAAGCCAGTCCCATATACTTACGTTGCCAAGACCAGAGGAAGCGGAAGCCGGATAGACTGAATGGAAACGGTATTTTCCCTCTACTGCCGGGAAGGTGATACCATATTCTGCATTTTCGGTCAACGAGAACTTCGCAGTCGTTCCGTCTGCAGTCACCACAGCCTCGTTTGATTGCAAGATGCCGTTCAAAGCGCGTTTTGGAACCTGGACATTCTCGTCATACCATTCCCCTTCAGTCTCTGCACTGTTTGACATCGCCACCATCATATATTCTCCTGACTGGCTCCAGAGGATGGCATCAGAAGCCGGGTCATAATAGGTCTTGGTGTCCGATTCCGTCGCAGGCTTTTCGCCGGTAAAGTACAATGTCATTCTTTCTCCGGAAACTTCATGGTCCGGAACAAGGGTCATTTCGCAGGCAACTGATATCAACAATGCCGCAGCCATCAATATCTCTTTTTTCATACTATCAACTTTATTTCATGTTCGATTTCAAAATTTCAATCGGTTTCAGAATATACTGAAATCACTGCAGAATCAATATGAACCATTGTCGATTGATCCATAGCCATTGTTGGCACTGTCAAGGTCACCGCCAATGAAGCCACCTTCATCGACTGTAAATCCGAAAGAACTTTCGCAAAGCACGTTTGCAGGAATAATGTCGACTTGCAAAATTTGCGGAGTCGTGTAATGTCTTTTTTCTGTCATGTATTTCATGGTGCAATTGTTTATATTTCCGGCTTCGAAGATAAAAAGAAAATGATGTCCCTTGTTTTGATTGAGGAACATCATCTTTTGTTTAAAGAACAAATCTGGCATTCATGATGGTTTTCAGGCATTCCTGATGGTTTTCAGGCATTCCTGAACTGCACAGGAGTGCACCCTACGGTCTTTTTGAACAGGGTACTGAAATAGGCATTGTCGCTGAATCCGCATCTTTGGGCGACCTCCCATACCGGAAGCGAAGTCCCGCGAAGCAGTTCTTTGGCCTTTGAAATTCTGATAGCAAGAATGAAATCCGTGGTGGTGCATCCGGCCAAAGCTTTGACCTTTCGGTTGAGATGGGCCCTTGAGACGCACATCCGGGATGCAATGAGTTCATAGTCCACATTGCCGCCAGGGATTATTTCAAGTGCGACCTCGGTCAGGCGGCGAAGGAAATCATTGTCTGAATCCTGCGTTCCTTTCTGCCCAGTGCCCGGTTTCTGATTGCCCGATGAGGATTTTTCCAATTCTGCGATGCGCTCCATGGCCTTGTCCAATGATTTTCTTGTAGTCCTCATCCTCCTGGACACCATGAACAGAGATATTGAAATGATCAACAGAATAGTTATTCCGGTCACAGTCATCCAACTGCGGACTTTCCTGTCGTGTTCCATTTCTTCCTGAAGCAGGTCGTTGCGGTAGGCTGCGTGATATTCGTTCAGTCCGCGATTCATCTCGCTGTTGTAGAGACTGTCACGAATTTCCGTGTATTTCATCATGTGGTCGGCGGATTCGGCCGGCGCAACGGGCATAAGGGCTTTGGCAAGGCCGTAATGGGAACGGCTCATGTTGTAGGAGTCGCCTTTCGATTCGAAGACATCCAGGGCTTTGCGGAAATATTCAGCAGCTGTGCTCAGGTCGCCTTTTTCAAGCAGAAGTGATCCCATCTGGTTGCATGCAATTGCCCAGGATTGCAGGTTGGAGCATTCCTCCAGGACAGGAATGGCTTCGAGGAGGTATTTTTCGGTTGAAGCGATGTCACCGAGGGCCATTGAAGCCGATGCCATCTGGACGAGTCTTACTGCTGCCTTGTCCCTTTGGCCGAGGGCGGTGCTGATATCGCAGGCCCGCTTTGCATATTCGAGGCTTTTTTCATCCTGTCCCATGGAGTGGTATATCTCGGATGCCATTCCGAGGCGCACCGATAGCTTGACGGAGTCGCGTTCCTGTTCGCAGATTCCGATGGCTTCGAGTATGTATTGTTCGCCTTGAGCTGGCTGGCGTGAGGCAAGACTGATTCCGGCTATTGTGTTGAGTGCGTATGCCATACGTCCTTTGTCCTCGAGCTTCCTTGCCAGGCTGAGGGACCTTTTGGAGTATTCCAATGCTTTGACAAAGTCGGACTGGCGGAAATATGCTATGGATATCAGATTGGTGCAGTCTGCTTCGAGAATTGGGGAATCCACCTTGCCGTCAAGCAGTTCCATTGCCTTAAGGGCGTAGTCGAGGGAGGTCGTGTAGTCCTGAAGGTCGTAATACCATTCTCCTGCCCAGTACATCGTCAGGGCCATCATGCTGTCGCGGGGGCATCTGTCCGGAATAATTATTCTGCCTTCGGTAAAGCCTTCATTGTCGAGGATATCCAGGAGTTTTTGGGATATGACCATGGCTTCGGAAGGTTTGCAGGTCTGCAAGCGGGACATGAGAGAGTCCACGAATGGCGCATTGCCGATGGCCTCGTCCGCCATTGCTGGTCGGGCAAGGGATGTCATGATGATGGCTGCCATCGTCAGTTTGTGGGCGATTCTCATAGGCTTTGGCGTTTCCGTTTATGCAAATATATCAATTTTCGGGGAACATCCATGGGATGGCATATAATGTATTTTTTAGTAATTTTGCCGGGATTTTTATAAAAAGAATCCGTAAGGAGCGGGATTATGGGAATAATACCTGACAAATATATATCGGAACTTTCGCGCAAGATGCGTGAGAGTCTGGAGAAATACGAAGGGACAACCATCGGCGGCTGGCTTGCGCTGAGCCCTCTGTTGGTGTTCCTCGTCATATATCTGCTGTCCTCTGTGCTGGCAGGGGATTTCTACAAGATTCCTATTTCTGCGGTTTTCCTGATAGCATCGGTGTGGGCTGTTTTCATCTGCAAGGGCAAGACAATCGATGAGAAAATCGCTGTGTTCTCGGAGGGTGCCGGTGACAAGAATGTGCTTCTGATGATATGGATATTCGTGCTGGCGGGGGCTTTTGCAGCTACGGCGAAGGAAATCGGAGCCATAGACGCGACCGTGAACCTGACTTTGAGGATATTGCCGGGAAGGCTGCTATATGCCGGACTTTTCCTGGCTTCGTGCTTCATTTCAATGTCGGTGGGGACCAGCGTGGGTACGATTGTGGCATTGGTGCCTGTTGCAGCCGGCATTGCCGGGGAAATCGGGGGAAGCGTGCCTATGATAACGGCCATAATCGTAGGCGGGGCGTTCTTCGGGGATAATCTTTCATTCATATCGGATACCACGATTGCTGCCACGAAAACTCAGAATTGTTCCATGTCGGACAAATTCAAGGCAAATCTTTATATTGCTGCTCCGGCTGCGGCTATCGTGGCTGTGATATATATTTTATTGGGGGCTTCCGTTTCTTTCAGTCCCGAGGCCGGGGCCGTGGACTGGGTGCTCCTGATTCCATATATTCTGATCATCGCGCTGTCCATATCGGGAATGAACGTTTCGGCTGTGCTGCTATGCGGTCTTGTTGTCAATGCAATCATCGGGTTTTCAAGAGGTTGCATTGGATGGAGCGGTTTCCTTTCTGCTGCAGGGAACGGAATCAGCGGGATGGGGGACCTCATCATTGTCACTTTGCTGGCAGGAGGAATGCTGGAGGTGATTCGGCACAATGGCGGTCTGGATTTCATTGTGAACGGTCTTACGAGACATATACACGGGAAGAGGGGTGCGGAGCTGAGCATCGCGGGGCTTGTGTCCATCGCCAATCTTTGCACTGCCAACAATACGATTGCAATCATTACCACAGGCAGGATTGCGAGGGAGCTTACTGAGAAGTTCGGGCTTGATCCGCGCAAAAGTGCGAGCATCCTCGATACTTTCTCCTGCCTGGTGCAGGGGCTTATTCCGTATGGGGCACAGTTGCTGATGGCTTCGGGGCTGGCAGGGATATCCTCTGTGTCGATTATTTCATATCTTTATTATCCGTTTGCGCTCGGGGTCATTGCTTTGGGGGCTATTCTGCTGCGGTTTCCCCGCCGGTATTCATAGTATCAGGTAAACTCAACTTGACCGTCATGGTCATAGGGCTGACCCAAAAGTTCCTGTCTGTCATCTCGACTAAGCGAAGCGCACGGAGAGATCTTTTTAACTAATTGATTATTAATAGATATCTCGACTACGCACTTCGTGCTTCGCTCGATATGACAGGCTTTTTAGTCAGCCCCATCTTGGATGGCGGATCGGGTCGGGCATGACGCTTTCTGTCACTCTCGCTTTGTAGGGAAGGAAGCCTAAAGGAAGAGGGAGGCGATGTGGAAGGTGGCGAAGGCGAATATCCATGCCACGAGGATGGTGTATATCGCCG
>JBJEBN010000062.1:0-12336 GCA_051870095.1 Candidatus Cryptobacteroides sp.
TTTTATTTACTGCCAGAGCCGCTTAGGGTCTGGAAATTATTAACGAACTATTGAATTTAACAAAAAAGGTATATCTTTGGGATAATAATGCAATCATAACATGCTCGGTCCCTCCGGTTTTTTCCAATCCACAGATGACGCGGCCGCAAACCCTTCATCCGACGAACTCGAAGTATTCCATATCTCCGAGGCGGGATTCAACATGCTCTACAAGGTGTGCAGGAACGGAAGATTCTTCATCTACAAGGGCCTCAAACCGGAATTCATTGGCAACCCGCTTTATGAAGAACTCCTGAAGAAAGATTTCAACATCGGTTTCTCCCTGTCCCACAACAGCATATGCCAGTATTACGGAATGGTGAAGCTGCCTGTCGAGGGCAACTGCATCATCATGGAATGGATTGACGGATGCACTCTTGAAGAACTTATTTCATCTGGAAGCCTGACAGGATCATCATCCCGGCGCATATTGTCCCAGATTTGTGACGCCCTGGCATACATGCACCGCAAACAGGTTATACACAGAGACTTGAAGCCCGAAAACATACTTGTCACATACAATGGTCAGAATGTCAAGATAATAGATTTCGGATTGTCCGATGCGGATTCATACGGGATTCTGAAATCTCCGGCTGGAACCCTGGCATACGCATCTCCGGAGCTTGTGACCGGTGGGAATGTCGACGGCAGGAGCGATATCTGGTCGCTCGGAATGATAATGAAGGAAATGCCCGGGCATTGGGGCCATATCGCTTCAAGATGCCTCAGGAGAGAACGAGAGAAGAGATACGGCTGTGCGGAGGATGTGAAGAAAGCCATAGGAGACAACGGAGCGAGAAGGGCTGTCATATCGGTCAGTGCCATCTTCCTTGTCTGTGCCGTGGCCCTGGCAGGAGCATCTGCAATTATCAATCCTGAAGCAGATTCCTGCCCTCAGGAAATCCCACACGAATTGCCGGACAGCACCGTGAACGTCACGGTAAAGGAGCATGAAGTCCCTGTCCATGAAAATAAGGCAGTTGAGAAGGGAATCCGGGAAGAAAACGACAACCGTAAGACAATTGTTCCCCAGAACGACCCGATAGACAGCGAAACACTTGACGATCTGTTCGACAAGGCCTCGGAGATGATTCTTTGAGGATTTTCAGTCTTTGACCCTCTCCATTACGGTTATGCCGCCATTCCTGCCTGCAACATAGGATGGAGTCCAGCCTCCGTTTCTCAGGATTCTTGCAATATAAAGAGGATAGCCCATTATCACATTGGCCATTTCAAACCTGTCTCCCGGCATCAGCTGTGAATTCTTTGAGTCAATGACTTCAAATGTACCGGCACCAAGATATTTCAGCCTGACAAGTCTGTCAGGAGACCAGCCGATTATCATGAATTCGCCTGTTTCAAGATCCGAAGCAGAGATGCACCGGGATGTAAAGAATGTGGAATCATATATGCGCGCCTGACGCAGCGAATCACAGAAACCATGGAAATCACGGACTCCCACATACCTCGACAGTACATCCAGAGTCGCAATCCTCGGAGTAGGCTTCATGCTCACATAGCCCCAGAGGCGCTTCAGGGTGGAAGATGACACATGCTCGCCGGCCTCATGTTCAATTACCACGGACAAAGACTCGAAATCCGTGGATGTTGCTATGCGGCGGCCATATTTCTTCTCGACTTCCGAAAGGAGATATGCAAGTTCCGGTATGTTGTTGCTGTCCATTGTCAATTCACTGAATATCGCGGCAAATTTAGAAAGTCTCATTTTTTAATTCAAGTTCATTCTGGTTCATTTGACGACAGAAAAAAGATTCGAAAGTTTTCATTGGCACTCAGAAAGTCAAAACAAAATATTCCTATCTTTGTAAGTTTCTCAATAATTTGATGGAAAAAGAACTATGACAAGGACACACATCTTACCCGCCCTGCTTGTGGCCTCGCTTCTGCTGGTTCAGGCCTGCTCGCAGCAGCATGGAGGCAGGAAGAACCAGGAGATTCATAAGGTGACCGTGGGGGTATGCACCGTATCTGATGTCAGCAGCACCAATATATCCAGCTACGTAGGTGAAGTCACGGCCTCCAAGTCTGCAATCCTTTCCTCACGCCATTCAGGCATCCTCCAGAGCATGGATGTCAGGCAGGGAAGCCGCGTGGACAAAGGAGAAGCTCTCGCAACCATTGAGTCAAAGAATGTAAGGAGCTCATACGAAATGGCCATGGCTACCCTCAGACAGGCAGAAGACGGATATGAAAGGGTTCGGAAGGTGCACGAGAGCGGTACCGTGCCGGATGTAAAGATGGTGGAGATGGAGACATCCCTCGCCAAGGCACGTGCACTCGCAGAATCAGCGGCACAGGCTCTTGACGAATGCACGGTCAAGGCTCCGTTTGCCGGGACAGTCAGCGAAGTCTTTGCCGAAACAGGAGTCGATATCAATCCGGGCTCTCCCCTTTTCCGGATTGTTGACATTTCAAGCCTGGAGGTCAGGATATATGTGCCGGAAGGAGAAATCGGAAGTCTTTCAATAGGTCAGGAGGCTGACATAGACATTCCGGCTCTCGGCAAGAAAGGAATAAAGGCAAGCATATCATCCAAGGGTGTGACAGCCACAGCCCTTTCCCACACTTATGAATGCTATCTGAAAATACGCGGAGACATCTCTGAAATCATGCCTGGTATGGTCTGCAAGGTCAGCATATCGGACAAGAATGAGGCCCGCGCCATCATCATACCGGCATCAGCGGTCGAAACCGACACGAAAGGCAGATTCGTCTGGCTCTGTGACGAAGGAAAGGTGTCGAAGAGATTCGTAAGCATAGGAGGATACAGCGGAAAGGGAGTCATAGTGACATCGGGACTTGAGTCCGGAGACATGGTTATTGTTCAGGGAACGGACAAGGTAAGCACCGGAATGAGTGTCATACCAGTAGAAACCGAATGGTGATGAAAAACGGAAGCAATTTCATAAACGGCGTAATCCGGTACCGGAGCATCGTCTATTTCATCGTGGCCATCCTCGTGGTCTTCGGAATCTACGGACTCATGAAGATCAACAAGGACGAGTTCCCGACATTCGAGATAAAGGACGGTCTTGTAGTGGGAGTATTTCCTGGAGCCACGGCGGAAGAAGTCGAGGCACAGCTTACGAAGCCTCTCGAAGACATTCTGTTCAAGTTTCCCGAAGTGCGCAGAACCACATATTCCTACACTCAGGACGGAATCTGCTATATTTATGTCAATCTTAAGTGCAATGCAGATGAGAAAAATGAGGTATGGGCCAAGATCAAGCTGAAGCTCAACGCCTCGAGGATAGCGTTCCCTCCCGGCGTGCTTACAGTACAGGTGCTCGACGAGTTCAGTTCGGTATCATCCCTGCTCATTGCCATGGAATCCTCCGACAAGAGTTACGCGGAAATGGAAAGATATGCCGAAGCCCTGCAGGACAGGCTCTATGAAATCCCGGAGCTCGCCAATGTCAAGATATATGGCACTCAGAAAGAGGAAATCGCTGTTCATCTGGACAGGGACAGGCTTTCTGCCTACGGGGTCAACTCAGCAATGATGACCATCGATTATCAGACAGCCGTGATGCAGACCATAAGCGGCAAGTTCAGCACAGACTACATCAATTCTCCGATCCACATCGAAGGAAAACTGAGCACAGAGGAAGAAATCGCCCAAAGGACCATCTGGTCGGATCCTCAGGGCAGGACGTTGAAACTCAAGGATGTGGCTTCGGTCGAAAGGCGATACAGGAAACCGACTTCATTCGTGGAGTTCAACGGACACAACGCCCTGGTCATTTCAGTGGAGATGCGTGCAGGCAACGACATAGTGGCATTCGGTAAATCCATTGACAAGACCCTTGAATCATTCAAGTCCACGCTTCCTGAAAGCGTCCGTCTGACAAAGATTTCAGACCAGCCAAAGGTTGTGAGCACATCGGTATGGTCGTTCGTCAGGGACCTTGTCATATCAATGCTGGTGGTTATTTTCGTGATGCTGATGCTCTTCCCTATGAGGTCGGCGCTGATTGCAAGCTCGGGCGTACCTGTCTGCACGGCAGTCGCAGTTGCAATAATGTACCTGTTCGGAATGGACCTCAATACTGTGACACTGGCAGCCCTCATCGTGGTGCTGGGTATGATTGTGGACGACTCGGTGATAACCATGGACGGTTACATGGACAAGCTCGGCAGAGGTCTCGGAAGAATGGATGCGGCAGGAGAGAGCATGAAAGAGCTTTTCATGCCCATGTTGCTCTCAACTGCGTCCATCAGCGCGATGTTCTTCCCAATGCTCGGCATCATCAGCGACTACCTCGGTGATTTCGTAAGACTGTTCCCATGGGTCATAACCATAGCCCTTGCAGCCTCCCTTCTCTATGCCATAAATGTTGTCCCTTCGTTGGAGGTCAGATTCATAAAGCCGGGAGAGGACTACAACAAAGGGCGGTTTGCAAAGGCACAGGAACGTTTCTTCGGAGCCATGCAGGGAGGATATGAGAAACTGCAGGCAGTCTGCTTCAGGCATCCGGGCATGACCATTCTGGTTGCAGTCGCCTCCGTGGTGCTGGGTGGCTTCCTGTTCACACGCATCAACATACAGATGATGCCTATGGCTGTCAGGGAGTGCTTTGCAATAGAAGTGAATCTTGAGCCTAATTCCACCCTGTCTTCCACCAAGGAAGTTACGGATTCGCTCCAGAAAATCCTGCTTGCAGACAAAAGGGTATCATCGGTGACATCGTTCGTCGGTACGGGAGCACCCCGTTTCCACGCGACTTACGGTCCGAAGGTGCCTTCACCAGGATTTGCACAGATGATCGTGAACACCACGAGCGCGAAGAACACCGATACCGTCATCCGTGAATACGAGAAAAAATACGAATATTATTTCCCTCAGGCCCAGATCAGGTTCAAACAACTTGATTATCAAGGAGTGACAGCGCCTGTCACTATCACATTCAAAGGAGGTTCAAGAGAACTAGCAAGGCCGTTTGCAGATTCCCTCAAGTTTTTCATGATGAACAATATGGGCAACGAACTGAAATGGGTCCACAGCGACAGCGACAGGAACTCGGCCACGGTTTCCATAAACCTCAACAGCGAGGAATCAGCCCGCCTCAGCCTCAACCGCACACTGCTTTCCCTGTCAGTCGCAAGCTCACTAAATGGACAGACTGCGGCCTCCATCTGGGAAGACGGGAAGAGTATTCCTATAAATTTCTACAGTGACTTCATATCCGGAGACATGGAATATACCCAGCTCAATGACCTGATAGTCAACACCGGAATTCCTGGCATATCAGTACCTCTGAGACAGGTCGCCGACATCAGGCCGACATGGCAGCCGGAGGGAATCGCCCACACAGGAGGCAAGATTTCCACATCCGTCTATGCCGACATGAGAAGCGGGATGAGCCAGCCTAAGGCCATGAAGAAAATCGGGGCTTACATTGACTCGCACATAAGGCCAAATCTTCCTGATGGTCTTGAAATCGAGTATGGAGGTCTTTCCGCGACCAACAAGCAGGTTGTTCCGGAAATCGGGCTTACTTTGATTTGCGCCATCATGGTGCTGTTTGGATTCCTGCTCTACCATTTCAAGAAGATTTCGCTTTCAATTCTTACCATTGTACTGAGCCTGCTCTGTCTGTTCGGGGCATCATTCGGCCTTTGGGTGTTCGGGCTCGATTTCAGCATCACGGCGGTGCTTGGAGTCGTCAGCCTCATCGGAATCGTTGTGAGGAACGGTATCCTGATGTTCGAATATGCCGAGAACCTGAGATTCGAGCAGGGGTATGATGCAAAGGAGGCAGCGATGGAGGCCGGCAAGCGAAGAATGAGGCCTATTTTCCTGACCTCCTGCACTACGGCACTCGGCGTGCTTCCAATGATTCTCAGCGGCGACCTGCTCTGGATGCCTATGGGTATCGTCATATGTTTCGGCACGATGCTGTCGATTGTGCTCATCGTGGAGGTCATGCCTGTATGCTACTGGCTGATATTCAGACATGAAAAACCGAAAGAAGACTTCGAAGACCAAGATATGCAAATCATCGGAAAGGAGGTGGCTGATGAATAGGAAGATTATTGCTTCTGGAGCAGCATTGCTGTTTGCGTTGGGACTCCACGGCCAGAATGTTTGCCTCAGCTTGCAGGATTGCAGGGACATGGCAGTCGTGAATGACCCATATATAAAGAATTCATATTTGGACATACTCGCGGCCAAGGCTCAGAAGCAGGAGGCATTCGCAGAGTATTTTCCTACAATCCAGGCCAGCGGATTCGGTTTCTGGGCACTGAAACCAATCGTGAAGATGGACGCCTACGATGTGTTCGGCAACAACCCTACAGGAAAGTTCATACAAGGTATGTTCGAGGCTCTCGCAAAGGAGAACGGGACCAATCCATATTTCTCCACTCTCAAATATGGAGGCAGTGCAGGATTAACCCTCATGCAGCCGGTATTTGCCGGAGGACGCATCGTCAAGGGCAACGAACTTGCCAGGCTGGGTATTGAAGCGGCCACTTTGAAGCATGACATCCAGATCCGAAGCAAGAACGAGGATATGGAGAAAGCCTATTGGGAGATTGTGGCCCTCGAGGAAAAAAGCCGTACTCTCGACCATCTGGATTCCCTGCTGAACGTACTTGACAAGGATGTGCGCAGCGGAATCGATGCCGGAGTGGTGACAAGTGCCGACCTTATGCTGGTCAAGATGAAGAAGAACGAAGTGAAAAGTGGCCGAATCCAGCTTGAAGGAGGAATCAAGCTCCTGAAAATGAACCTGTTCAACTCCATTGGGCAGAACTATGCATTTACCCGTCAAGCTGCATCCGGGCAGAAACCGTACATCAGCGACATATTACTCACAGACCGTCTTGACGAGCTGAACAGTCCCGATACATATTATATGGACGAAGAGACCATGGCAGCATCCGTAACAGAGGCCAGATTGCTCGACATGATGGTAAATGCAAAGAAGCTTGAGAAAAGGATGGCCCTCGGGGAGGTTCTTCCGACCGTGGGTGTCGGGGCTTCATATGGATATACATACACTGTGGACGGGAAATCCAACGGGATGGTGTTCGCCCTAGTATCCATTCCGATATCAGACTGGGGGAAGGCTTCCAGGAAGCAGCAAAGGCTTGAATATCAAGTACAGAAGGCCCAGAATGAGAAGGATTATCTCAATTCACAGCTCCTTCTTCAGATAAGGCAGCTCTGGCTCAATCTCAACGTAGCATGGGAGAAGATGCTCGTCGCAAAGGAGAATGTCCTTCTTGCAGAGAGGACTGTCGCAGACCAGACTTCGCAATATAAGGCAGGTCTGATACCTCTGTCAGAACTGCTGAACACCCAGACCAAGCTTCATGAAGCATCCGAAGGATACATCGGCAGCCAGATCGAATACAGCAAGGCGCTTACCGAATATCTCGGACGTAAACAATAAATTATTTTTGATGAAGACAGAGACAATAACCTCAGCTCAGAATCCGAGAATCAAGGAACTGACAACCCTTCAGGAAAAATCCAGGACAAGGAAGGAGAAAGGACTTTTCGTTGTAGAAGGCAGAAGAGAATTGCTTCATTGCCTTGAAGCCGGTTACGAACCATACACTCTCTTTGTCTGTCCTGAAATACTCCAGGAAGATGAATATGCCTCAATAACAAGACTTTGCAGATGCAACACCGTGGAGATTCCGGCATACCTCTATGACAAGGTGGCATACCGGGGCGGAACCGAAGGGGTCATGGCCGAGATGAAATGCAAGAGTCACGGACTTTCCGACCTGAATATCGGGAAGTCCCCGATAGTTATTGTCCTCGAATCAGTGGAGAAGCCGGGCAACCTCGGGGCTGTGCTCCGCAGTGCAGATGCGTCAGGGGCCGATGCTGTCATAGTATGCGACCCCCTCACGGACCTCTATAATCCCAATCTCATCCGCTCGAGCATCGGCGGTATCTTCACGGTACCTGTTGCCACGGCAACATCTGAAGAAGCAATCAAATGGCTAAAAGACAACAAGATACAAATCCTGACAGCCCAGCTTCAGGACTCTCTTCCATATTATGACACGGACATGACCTGCGGCACGGCCATAGTAATGGGCACCGAAGCAACCGGACTCACTGAAATATGGAGAAAGGCTGCGGACTCGCATATCATGATTCCGATGCTCGGAAAGCTCGATTCCCTGAATGTGTCGGTATCGGCGGCAATCCTTCTGTATGAAGCAGTAAGACAAAGGAATGCAAGATGAAACGGTTCGGTCTTATAGGCGATCCTATCGCCCACTCGCTAAGCCCTGCACTCTTCAGGGCCGGATATGACGGCAAATACGCATACGACCTCATTGAAGGGAGCGATTTCGAAGAGTCGTTCCGGAGATTCATGGAGGATTATGACGGAATCAATGTCACTGCACCGTTCAAGGAACTTGCTTTCCGGAAAGCCGGATGCCTCTCTGAAGAATGCGGCATGATAGGCGCTGCAAACATTCTTGTGAAGACTCCCGAAGGAGTGAAGGCTTACAATTCGGATTATCTCGGTGTCAGGAAATGGCTGGAAGAAGTATCCGGAGGCAAGAAGATGAATGTCCTGATTGCAGGGTGCGGAGGAGCCGGAAAGGCTGCAGCATTCGCAAGCGCTTCTCTGGGATTCAGGACGGTGCTCATGAACAGGGACAGGTCCAAAGCAGAGCATATAGCAGAAAAAGGAAAAGACTTCAGTCACTTTGATTTCTCGGTAAGGAATCTCGAGGATTTCCGTATGTGCATGATTGAAAGCGACATTACCATATACAACATACCTTCTCCGATTCCGGCATTGGCCGAACTTTCTGCCGGAGATTTCGCCTGCGGAACAGGCAGAAGGTACATCCTTGAGGCCAACTACAGGAATCCTTCGTTCAGCGGAAGGCTGGCAGCTTTTATGGAAGCACCGGGAAGCAGGACCGAATATACGGGCGGGAGAAAGTGGCTACTCTACCAGGCTCTGACAGGTTATGAAATTTTTACGGGAGAAACTCCCGATTTGGACAAGATGTCTGCCTGTTTGTGAGAAATTATGACTAACTTGCAAAGTTTTTGCTACGGAAGCAGACAAAAGATAAATATTAAAACCACAAAGATATGTCACTGAACAAAGTAATGCTGATAGGCAATGTCGGACGCGACCCGGAAGTCCGCTACCTTGAAGGCAATTCGCCCAATGCCAAAGTTGCTACTTTCACACTTGCAACGACGGAGAGATACAGGGACCGCAACGGTGAGCTCCGAGAGAACACCGAATGGCACAACATAGTCGCATGGAGGAACAGCGCTGACGTTGCCGAGAAATATATCAGGAAAGGCACCCAGCTGTTCATCGAAGGCCGCCTGCGCACCAGGAGCTGGGACGACCAGAGCGGCAACAAGAGATACACGACCGAGGTAATTGCGGACAATCTGCAGCTGCTCGGAAAGAAATCGGACAATCCTGCATCACAGTCAGGATTCGGTGGTGCACCTGCAGGAAATGTCCCTCAGCAGGGATGGCAGACTCCCGCCCCGGCTGCCCAGCCGACAAGCTATGCGGGCCCGGTATCACCAGCCCCATACGCTGCTCCGGCGGCTCAGGCACCAGTCACCCCGTCTGTGGAAGCACCCGACGATGACCTTCCTTTCTAATTGAATATCAATAATTTTATTTTATACAACGCTATGAAACTTGATGTAGTGCTCGGCCTCCAGTGGGGCGATGAGGGAAAAGGCAAGATTGTAGATGTATTGGCAGGAAACTATCCTGTCGTGGCCCGTTTCCAGGGCGGTCCGAATGCAGGACACTCCCTTCATTTCGAAGGAAAGAGCTTCGTGCTCCGTTCAGTACCTTCCGGAATTTTCAGGAAGGATGCAATCAACATAGTCGGTAACGGCGTCGTGCTCGACCCTATCACATTCAAGGGGGAATGCGAGAATATCGCCAAAACAGGAATTCCTGTAACCGAGCGCATAGTGATTGCGAAAAAGGCACACCTCATCCTCCCGACCCACAGACTCCTCGATGCAGCCAATGAGGCAGCAATGGGCAAAGGCAAGATTGGTTCAACCCTTAAGGGCATCGGACCTACATATACTGACAAGGTAAGCCGCAACGGTCTGCGCGTTGGTGACATCCTCGCCCCGGACTTCGCAGACAGATACGCACGGCTGAAAGCAAGACATGTAAAGACATTAAACCAGATGGGCTTCGAGTGCGACCCTGACGCCGAGGAACCGGCATTCATGGAAGCAATCGAATTCCTCAAGAAATTCGAGTTTGTTGACTGCGAATATTATGTCAACAACCTTCTTGAAACAAAGGAGATCCTCGCAGAAGGAGCCCAAGGCTCGATGCTCGACATTGACTACGGATCATATCCGTTCGTCACATCTTCATCCACAGCATGCGCCGGAGCCTGCATCGGCCTTGGCGTAAGCCCTCACAAAATCGGTCATGTCTATGGTATCTTCAAGGCATACTGCACAAGGGTCGGCAGCGGACCATTCCCTACCGAACTCTTTGACGAGACCGGAGAGAAGCTCCGCAAGATCGGAAACGAATTCGGAGCCGTGACAGGAAGGCCGCGCCGCTGCGGATGGCTCGACCTTGTAGCCCTCAAATATGCAGTGATGATAAGCGGAGTCACCGACCTGATCATGATGAAATCAGACTGCCTCGACTCCTTCGAGACCATCAAGGTCTGCACGTCATACATAGTTGACGGGAAACCTTCTGCACAGTGGCCGTTTGACACATTCGCCGACATTCAGCCTGTCTATACAGAGTTCAAAGGCTGGAACACCGACCTTACAGGTTGCCGAAGCGAAGCTGAACTCCCTGGGGAATTCAAGGACTATATCGCATTCATGGAGAACTTCCTCGGTGTCCCGATCAAGATAATCTCCCTCGGCCCGGACCGCGAAGCAACAATAATGCGCTGATAACACTTTTATTTCGGCTGCCCAACAAGGGCAGCCGATTTTTCATTTCCTGGCAGGAGCATCCAGTTCGAGTTCTGGATGGCGGCCAGAGGAGAAGAAAAGCATTATTGAAACAGCAATCGCCACAAGTCCAAGAAGGACGAATATGTATTCCGCATGGATTGCAGCTGTAACCTCCTGAACGGCATTGCCGCTTTCCGTTATGGTGTTCTTGAAGATTCTTCCTATGAAAATAGGAACTATCATCATACCCATGTTCTGAATCCAATAGATAAGGGAGAAAGCCGTACCAAGATTTTTCTCCGGAACGATTTTCGGCACGGAAGGCCACATTGCCGACGGCACGAGAGAGTATCCGATGCCGAGGAACGCTATGGCTATATATCCATAGTACGGAACACCCTGAGGAGCGAAGGTTATTATAAGGTGTGATACGAGAACCAATGCAGAACCAATTATCATCCAAAGAGTTGCCTTGCCTGTCTTGTCCACGAGGGCTCCAAAGAGAGGAGTGAACACAATCGTGAAGAACGGAATCATGGACAGCATCCATGTTGCAGTTTCCAGTTCCATGCCGAACAGAGGTATCAGAATGGATGTCCCGAACTTCTTGAAACGTATGACACAGCAATAAAAGAAGACACACAGCAGGGCAATCATCAGGAAACGCGGATTGGTCAATACCTTCCAGATGTCGGAGAACCTGAATTTATCTTCCTCAGCCGTCACCGTCTTGTCTGTTAGCCCCCTCTGCCTGTCGAACCTTGCATCCATGGCCACGAACACAGCCCACAATATCCCACCGACAAGAAGCAAAGCAAGTCCCAGCATCGCAGGCCTGTTGGTGTCCGAAAGCATATACATCTGGCCTTCAGGCTTCTGGGCCACAATCATCGGAGAAAGCACCAGGGCAGCCGCGGTACCGAGACGGGCGATGGAAAGCTGAAGGCCCATTGCAAGGGCAACGTTTCCGCCTTTGAACCATTTTGCTATGGACCTTGTGACCGCCACTCCGGCAATTTCACTGCCGAGACCGAAAAGCATGCAACCTATATATGCCACAGTCAACGACACCTTTGGAGAAAGGCCCGACGATATGGCATAGAAGACAAGAGCGGCGCCGAAAATCATCAGGCCGACGAACACTGAGCCGACTACCCTCACGCCGAACATATCCAGAAGGATACCGCATACTATCAATCCTCCGCAAACGCACAGGAACGAATATCCCCCGGCATAGAAACCATAATCCTCATAGTCCCACCCTAATTCGAGCAATTCAGGATTCTTGAAAAGATGTGACAGTGAGGAGAACATGTCGTCGAAGAAATACGACGCGAACATCGGTACAACAAGACAGGCAA
>JBJEBN010000063.1:0-2327 GCA_051870095.1 Candidatus Cryptobacteroides sp.
CTTTTCTGGATACCCATTTCGAAGGGTCGTATCCCAGTATTTCATCTCGTTGTTCTGCAAGGACTTGCAGTATTATTCTTTCCTCAATCATGATATTATCTAAATGATTGATACAAAGATAGTAAAAATATCTAAAATCCGATAAAATGCAGAAATGGAGCCTCTAAATTCCGATAAAATGCAGGTTTCGGAAGTCTGAAATCCGATAAAATACACACCGAAGCAGCACCGCTGTACTGCAAAGTTGGTATTCGAATAGTATTAATCCTGGCATTCAGAAACTATGATATCAATCTTCCTGCAGGAGAACTCAAGTCCCACGCCGTCAAGGATGACGGTAATGATGTCAGGATTCAGGCCGTTCACCTCGAACCGAAGCTCATATACATAGCAGACGGCCGGGTCATAGTTCACGGCATTCACGGCCACGCATCCGGCCAGAGTGAAATCAGCATAGTAATACTTATTGTAGTCCACCTCTGACCACGTCCATAGCCTCACCTTGACGGTTCCATCCCTGCTGATGCTGACGCAATCAACCTCCGCATCGTGGAATTTAAAGTCCTTTCCGATTAATCTCTCAACCTCGTCCATTCCTGTAATGAACGGCTCCAGGTTTCTGCAAAGCCCTATTGTTGTTATGTCCCGTGGTTCCATTGTCATCTGTTCCAGAGCTCCAGCATCAAGGCCTGAACCCAAGCCGGAGGAATTGTTATATCCTTTTCAAATTCTTTCTCAGGGACCTTTCTTATGGCCTCCTGGAGAATCTGCTTCTCCCTCTCCCCTATCATGTTGGCACTTAGTGCCCTTATAGCCGAGCTTATCATCTGCATCGTCTCGTTCTGAAAATCGAACATCTTCACCTCGGATGTGTGGTTGAAGTAAATCTTCCTTCCCTTTGCCAGATTGATGACTCTCGGAGCCCCGTCAGTGAGATATTTCAGCGTAGAGAGGCTCATTCCAGTTATTCCGAGCTTCTTTGCAGCTTGGTCACCGTATGGTATGATACGGATTCTCTCTCTTTCCGCCACCGCATAGGCAATCGTCTCTTCTGACGGCAAAACGAATGAGGTCTTGATATTGATGTCTCCGCTTACGCCTGCATAGTAATAGATACCTCTCGCAAGCCTGTGCAGGACACCCTCGCTCACCAGCTGGCACAAGCCTATCCGGACGCTCCCCTGGCTCTCCAGAGAGGCGAAATCGTCCGTAAAAACGAACCTGCCGCGCTCCCACGAGCTCAGCATCCTTCTCATTTGTGTCAGTGTCCCATCCATCCATATTCGTATTTCTTAACAAAAATATCACATTTTTGTTAAGAAAACAACAAAACAACACTAATAACAGTCGTTGAACAAAACGCAGGCGGGTGATTTCACTTGATACGCAATCCATTGAAATCGGCTATCTTTGCGGAATGAAACCAGATTCACCAAGGATTGCATCAGCACAGAGCATGATCGAGGTCATCAGGGAGACAGGGATAATCCCGTTCTCCAGAAACCGTGTGCGCGGCTGGTCCATCGAGGAGATGACAAATCCTGACTGGTGGTTCACAACATCCGACAATCTGGGACCCTGGGACTGGAAGATTGATGCTGTACACGAAGGGCTCCTGTACGGGAAGTTCATCTCACGCAAATCCGCTTTCGCCACGGAGCAGATGTACAGGCATCTGATGAACTGGAGAAGGTCGCTTCCGCAGTACCGTGTCGCGGAAGGCGGAAGAGGCAGGGTCGAGACCATCGACGATAGACTTCAGAAGTACCTCTCCCCTACCCTGCTGTCAGCCATCAGAGAACACGAATCCCTTGAGACTTCTGAAATCAGAAGCCTGCTGGAAAAGACAATTCCTCTGGAGACCAGAAAGAAGGTGGGTGGCCATATCGAGAAATACCTCATCCCGAAAGTCACCAAGCAGACGGTGGACTTTCTGCTAGGATTTCTGGATATGGGCACTTGGACAGTGGTCGGCGACATAACAAGGGTCTACCGTGGTGCTGACTGCGAGTACAAAGGTTGGCAGCGGAATACCGTCACCACTCCTGACGCCCTCTTCAAAGTTCTGGACAATCCATCTGAGAATCCGTTCTGGGCGAGATTCATTGAAGACGACACCGAAAAGGAAAATGTCATAGACTGTTCCCCGGAGGAATCACGCCTTCTCATAATAGACCACCTGACATCACTGTTCCCCGAAGAGAAGGAGAAGTTCGAAAAGGTCATCTGATTATAGAAAAACCATCGTGAAGCCTCACACGACTAAAGTCGCGTGCTTCCCGAGTCGGTCCGCAAGGACCGACGCCGCTTGAGGCGGCGGGACTACC
>JBJEBN010000064.1:0-2315 GCA_051870095.1 Candidatus Cryptobacteroides sp.
TTCTTTATCAGGGGCTTGCTATTTTTTACGCAATCCGCTTTGCGGAATTAAGGCTATATTGAAAGTCTCCCAATCCTCTGATTTTGATGAAAGCCTATATTGTATATTGTTGCTCTCTGGAATGGAGCATGAGACATATATGCTTATAGTATTGTTTGATGACGGTACAATGAATGTATTTGAAGAAAGGTCATGTAACAGATTCTTCCTGGAGCCTTGTGCCACTACCTTGCTTATCTGAATCCGGTTCTTCAGCCCTGTATCGCCATAACAGAACCCGATACCATTCTTATAGCCTATGGCACATTCATCTCCCAGTGGGGAAACATTCATTACCCTTTCACTCTTGGCATATTTCAGGAGTCCGTGATGCCTGATCAGGTCTGTTCCTGCCCGTTCTACATATCCGTAGCCTTGAGAAGATATATACCAGAATCTGTTACCGCATTGGATAAGACTTTTTACATCTTTGCCTGCAGCCTGCAATATGCCTTCCGCCCCTTTGGATTTTATCGGTTCTCCGTCAGGATTGTCAACATCGTATGCAGAATCCATTGTGCAAAGGAACAGCCTGTCATCGATAGTCGTGGAAAACACTTCTCGGTTCGGTGAGGAGGCCAAATCATATGCAACCTCTTCCTTTACAATCCAATCGGTCTTGTCAATCGTCAACCTGACAAAGCCGGTCTGCGGGATGGTGACCCATATCCTGTCATAAGCATCTATGGCGATATGTCTTGTGAATCCTTTGTAATTAATGTTCTCGAGACTGATTATCGAATTGTCCTTTTGCGACAACTCGATGAGTGCAAGCCCGCCATATGTGCCGAGAATGTATCTGTCAGCATCGGAATGGAGACCATGCATGCAGAATACACCGGTATCCCGATATAAAGGAATCAGTTCCAACGATTCCGTCAAAAGCGAAAGGCCTTTGTCATGGGCTATGAAAATATTTCCACATCTTTCGAAAATATTCCATACTGCTCCAGTCTGGATTGGCAGATGCTTTACATTCAGCGTCTTGTCAATTATGAACAAGCCTTTGTTGGAACCTATCAGCAGTTCCCCGTTGTCAGTCTTGATTATTGCGTGGACTTGCCCAAATCTATTATCGGACAAATAGTAGTCTGAAGAACTGTTGTCAATCATTGCCACTCCTGAGTCCTGGCCGACCCAGATGTTACCGTTATGATCAGAAGATATGCAGAGAACGGTCGAGTTGGAAAGCATGTCATTGATCCTGATGGAATCGTCGATCACTCCGTTCATGTCAGTGACGAATATGCCGTGCATCGTTGTTCCAATGAGCAGATGCCTGTCGTCATACTTCTGGCAATCGGTGATTTTCGCTGATTTGAGAATCCTGTTGGTTCCTTTGTCAAGCTCGTCAATATGGCCATCCTCCCCGATAATGACCAAACCGGTATTCTCCAATGCGGCTATCAAACCTTCGGGAGATTGTACGATATTGACAATCCTTTCACCGACCTCACATATCAGACTGCTCCTTTCATTGGAAAATGAGCATAAAACATTCCCATCCTGATAATACAGGTTGTCTTCTGCTTGATGAAGATATCTGAAATATTGTTTCGGCAGCAAGTCCATGATTGAATCATCTGAAGGGTTGTAAACCGCTATCTTTTCCCGACACTGAAAGTAAACCCTATGATCCTCTCCTTTGCCAGCAAAGCCGATTCTCCAAAAATCATAGCTGGATGAACGGAATTCCGGATTGTTGAACAGTTCATGATATTTCATGACCCCATAGCAATCCGAATCCCACCATCCGAACGAGTTGACGCCAGCGCTATACAGCCTGCCTGATTCCTGGTCGTATTTGACGGTCCTGAAGCTTTTGCTGCATTCTTTCCGCAAGGATTCCATCCGGATTCCGTTGTACATGAAAAGTCCCTCGTTGGTTGCCAGAAACAAGTAGTTCTCAAGCTTGCCGCCTGCCGAGGAGATACCCCAGACCTGGGTATGTGACAGGATGTTGTCCCTGTCATTGAAATACTGTGTATGTCTATATCCGGCAATATCCGCTGCCATGCACTCCGTTGTGGACATGCATAGCATCACCGTGCTGATTGCCAATAGAAGATATACTCTCTGTTTCATTGAGTTATGTTTTACCACAAAAGTATCAATTTATGGCTTGAGATGCAATTTCAGGCATCTCCTTTTTTTGATGTTGTAGTTTTGTAGGGGTAATGAAATTGATGTTGCTTCGCACTTTTGTTTTATTTGCATATAACAATAGTTCGGTAATTTTATAGAAATTAAACGGCGGCTCGAAGGCCGTAGAATAA
>JBJEBN010000065.1:0-2298 GCA_051870095.1 Candidatus Cryptobacteroides sp.
CCGACAGGAACAATTCCGATTCCGGGACGGTATGGAAGGGTTATTCTGCCTCTTGTCACGGTCATTCCCTCGAAAAGGTCGTTTGTTATGAGAAGATTGCCGTCAAGGTCGGCAAAATCCGCTGCCGGAGAAAGCTGGGCGGCGGCGGAAACGGCACATGAAGTCTCAGTCATGCACCCCACCATGACCTTCATACCCTCGGCACGGGCATAATTGACCATCTTCCAGGCCTCCCTCATACCGGTGCATTTCATCAACTTTATATTTATGCCATGATATGCACCCTTGACAGACGGTATGTCAGCAAGCCTCTGGATGGCCTCATCAGCAAAAATCGGAAGCGGACTCCTTTCCGTTATCCAGGCATTGTCGTCCGGGCAATCCTTCGACATCGGCTGCTCCACCATGACGATGCCGTTCTCCTTCAGCCAGAATATTTCGTCCAGAGCCTTCTCCCTGTCCTTCCAGCCCTGGTTGGCATCCACGGCAATCGGAATGTCAGTAATCTCGCGGATGGTCCTTATCATTTCCTTGTCATTGTCCAGTCCGACCTTCACTTTCAGGATATTGAACCGGTCTGCACACTCTCTGGTCTTTTCACGCACCACCTCAGGTGTATCGATTCCTATGGTGAAAGTGGTATCTGGAGCATTGGCAGGATTCAGCCCCCAGATACGGTACCAGGGAGCACCGAGAAGTTTCCCAACAAGGTCGTGCAAGGCGATGTCCACCGCAGCCTTGGCCGCACTGTCACCAGGAGAAAGCGAGTCCACATAGGTCAGGATATCATCCAGCATGAATGGATCGGAGAATTTTCCCAGATTAACCTTTGAAAGAAAGGCCATCACCGTCTCCACGCTCTGCCCCAGATAAGGAGGCATCGAAGCTTCTCCATAGCCGGTAATCCCTTCATAATCAATCCTTACCTGTACTCCGGGTGTCGTCTTGCGCGAATATGAAGATACTGTGAACACATGCCTGAGCTGAAGCTGGTATGGCTCAAAACCAAGCACCATCTTACTTCCACCGGTAGAAGGTCTGACCCTATCGGAACATCCCGTAACCAAAGGCCCTGATACTCCGGATATTGCCGCCGCTGCCGTACTTGCCGCCGCAGTCTTCAAGAATTGTCTCCTGTCCATATATAAATATGATATAATCCAATAAATTTATAACTTTGCCCCAAAATTACACATAAATAATGAAGAAAATTATATTATTGATAACTACCATATCTGCATTTCTTGTTGCCGGATGCGATATAGAACATATCCCGAATGACAAGGACAACACAGATAACACTGAAAATCCGGAGAACCCGGAGAACCCAGAGAACCCAGAGAACCCGGAGAATCCGGAGAATCCGGAGAACCCCGATACACCCGATCCGGACAATCCATCATCAGAAAGTAAAAATGTCAGTTATGCATGGTTCGAGTTGCCCGAAATGACCGATGAAAACAAGGACGGAATGCTTGACAACGGAGACCAGCTCTACTATGCATACCACCTGTGTGCAGGCAAGGAAAAGGCAGCCGGGGGACGGATTGCAAGAAATTACACCGTTTGCTACAGCGGAAAGCACCATTGCCCTGTCTGGGTTGCAGCTCCTAGACATAGCATGTTTGTCGGAGCATCAGGAAGAACGGATGCATACAAAACTGACCCTGACATACCTGCAGGCATTCAATATAAATCCAAATCCACAGGAGGAGGATGTAACAAAGGACACATGCTCGGGTCTGCAGAACGCACCTGTTCAAGACCAACCAACCAGCAGGTATTCTATTACACCAACATAGCACCTCAGCTTTCCAGTGGATTCAATACCGGAGGTGGCGGTTGGAATCTCCTTGAAGATTTTGTGGACAAACTAGTTGTTACAGACACTCTGTATGAAGTTGTCGGTTGCCACTTTGAAAAATACACTGACGGCTACGGAAAAACTGTTTCTCCGAAAACAATATCTTTCGGCGGCCGCAGCGATGTCAGCATGCCTACAATGTTCTACTACGCCCTGCTGCGCACCAAGAAGGGAAATACTGGCAAAAGTGTAAAGGATTGTACCTCTGACGAACTGCAATGCGTTGCATTTGTCAGGTCGCACACCAATGATCATAAAGGCCAGAAGCCGTCATCCAAAGAACTTATGAGCATCTCAGACCTTGAAAAACTGACTGGATTCACGTTTTTCACCAATGTTCCGAATGCTCCGAAAAACACCTACAAGGCATCTGACTGGGGATTGTAAAATCTATATTTATGAAACCGAGCATGAAAATCTTTGATAGTATGAAA
>JBJEBN010000066.1:0-2291 GCA_051870095.1 Candidatus Cryptobacteroides sp.
ATACCTATCTCCTGCAGAAGGACGGCAAGTCGAAGACCATCATCCACCCGCTCATTTCACAGCAATGAAGATAACTACAGCACTCATCGACAAACTCATCCGCCTTGCTGGCGGAGAGTCGCTGCCAGCCAGCCAACTGCGAGGCGAGTGGGTGGACGAACTGCTGCGCGAAGGACTTCTCGTAAGCACCTCGCATGGCAGCCGAAGAACCCTCCGTGCTCCCCTACCCCAACCTTTCTGTCAAGCCTTGTCTGCCATTGACGAGAGGTTGACCGACTTGGAACAGATGCGGCAGATGCTATTGTCAGATGAGGCATTACGTGCCGAACAAGCAGCACAGTCAGGCAACTCCAAACTGCTGACCGTCCGTTCATGCCCGGGCTTTCCTGTCAATTCCTACGAGCCTATTGTCTGCCGTCTGCACGGACGGGAATTCGTGGTCAATCCTCAGGAAGGAAGTTTCCTGTTTGTGGCTGATTGGCAGGAGTTCTCAGTTCCGGAGGACGTAGTGGTCGTAGGCATAGAGAACATGGAGAACTTCCGTCTTATCCGTCAGCAACGCACATTGTTTGAACAATCCATAGGCAGAGAACACCTCCTTTTCGTCTCACGCTATCCGCAATCCACCGACCTCGTCTCTTGGCTGCAACACATTCCCAACCGATATGTACATTTCGGCGACTTCGACCTTGCCGGCATTCATATCTTCCTATCCGAGTTTCACGCTCATCTTGGCGAACGCTCCTCATTCTTTGTTCCCGAAGACATTGAGGCGAGGCTCTCCCATGGTTCAAGAGAGCGATACGACAGTCAGTACCGTCAGTTCCGTCATCTGCATTGCAATCCCCCCTCCCTGCAACGTCTTATAGACCTAATTAATAAATATCACAGGTGTTACGACCAGGAAGGATATATCATATAGCAAGCAATGTTAAATTCCCGTAAATATCACGCACAAATTATCCGTATATAGAATATTTTTATTATCTTTGCCAATCAAAATCATACATAAGAAATGAAAAGATTCAATACTGCGGGCACTTGTCGCCCGAATGAGCACTATATGGTCGATATCACCGAGCGTCTGGAAATCATCCGCAAGATGGTTGCCAATGGTGAATATTTCTGTATCAACCGTGGTAGGCAGTATGGCAAGACTACCACATTGGAGGCTATCAGTAACCGCCTCACTGATGAATATTGTATCTTCCAAATCAGCTTTGAAGGTATTTCCGATTCCACATTTGCTGATGAGGAGAAACTCTATTCTATGTTTGTGTGGCTCTTGATGCAACAATTTAAATGGGTATCCTTAGAAGGACTTGACGAAGAGACTGGAAATGAAATCAAATCGTTCTACGGTACACACAGAGAAAGATGCTCAGAGATGGAATTAGCTGATTTTATCAGTACAATTTGCCACTGCAACAAGAAACCTTTAGTGCTTCTTATCGACGAGGTGGACCAAGCCGGTAATCATGTGTCTTTCATTAAATTCTTAGGTCTTCTACGTGGAATGTACCTGAGAAGGAATGTCGTCCCCACATTCCAGTCCGTCATCCTTGCAGGCGTTTACGACATCAAGAACCTCAAACTGAAGATGCGTCCTGAGGATCAGCACCAGTACAATAGCCCATGGAATATTGCCGTTCCTTTCGATGTCGATATGAGTCTTTCGGCTGATGGCATAGCGGGGATGCTCGCAGAATACAAGGCTGACCATGGATTGGACTTTGACGAAAAGTCTGTGGCCCAGATGATTCGCGACTATACCTCCGGCTATCCGTTCCTCGTGAGCCGCATCTGTCAGATTATAGATGCTGAACAGTATTCATGGGATAAAGAAGGTGTCCTAAAAGCCGTAAATGCAATATTGATGGAGCGCAACACCCTCTTTGACAATATGATGAAGAAGCTGGACGACTATCCTGAACTTAAGCAGATATTAAAGGATATCCTCCTCTCAGGCAAAGCGAAGTCATATAATCCTGACGAAAAATATATCCAGATGGCATCCATGTTTAACTATATAGTCAATAAGAATGGCAAGATAGCCGTGGCATGCAGAATCATGGAGACTCGTCTTTATAATCTCTTTCTCAGCGAGGAAGAGAATTTGCCTATATTCCAACAGGGTATGGTTGACAAAAGCCAATTCATCAAGGACGGTGTCATAGACATGGCTCACCTCTTGGAGCGTTTTGTCGTTCACATGAACCAAACCTACAAGATGGACCACGACACTGAATTCATAGAGAACGATGCGCGCAAAGTTTTCCTTACCTACCTGC
>JBJEBN010000067.1:0-2288 GCA_051870095.1 Candidatus Cryptobacteroides sp.
CCACCTTCGTGATGCCCGCAACCACCTTCGTGATTTCCGCAGCAACCTCCCTCATGACTGCCACATCCTTCTTCAGAGTCATGTCCGTGACAGCTGCCGCATCCGCCTGAATGGCATCCGCCGCATCCGTTGGTGTGGAGGTACTCTCCGTGCAGTCCTTCCTTCAGCTCCTTTTCCGTGGCTTCGCGCACGCTAATGATTTCTCCGCTGAAATTCAGGGTCTTGCCGGCCATTTCGGAGTTGAGGTCCATCTTGACCATGGATTCGGTCACCTCGAGCACGATGCCAGGGATGACAGCCCCCATGCTGTTCAGCATTGGAATCCTGGTGCCCGGGACGAGCAGGTCCTCGCGGATTTCGCCGTTTACCTCGAATGCCGATTTAGGAAGGTCGATTATCTTGTTCGGATCAACCTCTCCATAGGCATCTGCCGGAGCGAGGGTAATCTGGAATCTGTCGCCCGGTTCCATGCCCTCTATGTGCTGCTCGAGTTTCGGAAGTATGCTGCCGGTGCCGTGGATGTAGTCCAGAGGCCTTTCATTTGTTGCATGGTCAACGATATTTCCATCCACTTCGAGTTCGTATGTGAATTCTACTACTTTGTTTGTTGTTATTTTCATTTTTTTTGTATATTATTATTAATTATTCAATTATAGATGCCTCGACTTCGCTCGGCATGACAGGAAATCAAGCGGAGAATGATACCCCGTCAAAAGCAAGAGTCGGAATCTGCCACCTCGTGCAAGGCCTTGCATCGCTTCCGACTGCCTCCAGACTGTTCCAAAGCTCCAGCAGATTTCCCGTAATCAGCATCTCCTTGACCGGATGCACGATCCGCCCCCTGCTGAACTTGAATCCTTCCACACCGAAAGAATAATCCCCGGTGACAGGATTGCAGTTGCCTCCGTTGAACCCGGTGACATAGATTCCGTTCATGCAATGCTTCAGGATTTTGTCAAGACCTGCTTCCTGCACTTGACCGCATCCTTTCAGATAAGGTTTCATGCAAGGCCTCGAAACATCTTCCATAGTCGCCTTTTCTCCTGTCTTGGCTGACATGTATGTATCTGTAAAATAAATCTTTACAACTCCGTTCTCCACTATGGGAACATTTGCAGTCGCGACCCCCTCCGAATCAAACAGCCTCGCACCGAGCCTCCCGCTCTCGCGGGCCATGTCCATGATGGTCAGACCTTCCGGGAACACCCTCTTGCCGAGAGAACCGTCCAGGAACGACATCTTCTGCTGAAGCGAATTCATGTTCAGGGCTGATATGAGAGGAGACACGAGACGCGATGCAACGGTGCTGTCAACGACCATCCTGTGCCTCCCTCCTCTCGAAGGTTGAGGACAAAACTGGCTCCGAACCTTCTCCAAAGCCTTACGGGCACATCCCTCCATGTCGATACGCCGGGACGAAAATGACGAATCCCACCAATAACCGCTGTATTTGCCGCCATCAGGTCCTGACACGTTCATCTCGCAGAAGCACCCTGCCGAAGTCTCGATATGTCTTGCTTCAAGTCCCTGAGAATCAATCAACCAGCTGTCATCAACCGAATCGGAATACTCACATTCCTCCGAAATCGGTGTGAATTCTCCCTTCCCGTCAAGGATCTTGAAAATGGACATACCCTTGGCTTTGGCAATCCTCGAATCCATGTCCTCATTGAAATACGCCTCGTCATAAAGCCCGGTCTCAAGGCCGCTTGCCGCATCCCTGGCAATCCGTCCTGTATCCGGAAGCATCCTGCACTCATCCTTTTCCAGCATCCTGACCGTATCCACGGCCTTCTTCACGAAAGCAGACAATTCGTCCCTGTCCAGGCGGTTGGTGGAAAATGTCCCGTATCTCCCGTCAATATAAAGATACAGATAGACAGACCTGTCCGAAGAATGCGTGACCTTGTCAAATTCCCCGTTGAAGAAAGTCACGGAATCCAGTACGTTCTTGTTCAGGGACACCCTTGACGCCGACGCCCCGAGCTCCTTTGCGCGCGCGATGCAGTACCGCGCCATCTCCATTTCATGTTCTGTTATAATTCCAGCCATCCCGTTGTTCCTGAAAAGGTTGCAAATTTACATAAACTTACGCAAAAACTTTCATTTTGCAATCTCAAAAATATCTCCTAATTTTGGAAAACGGGCTTATTGACAGGCCAGGAAGCAGGTAATCCTGTATCTTCAAGGCTGTCCATAGTCATTGATAATAATTTAAAATCATAAAAATCAATACAATGATTCGTTAAATATTTAACAATTATATAAATTTCAATTACTTACGAATA
>JBJEBN010000068.1:0-14758 GCA_051870095.1 Candidatus Cryptobacteroides sp.
ATATTGTGTGCCGGAATGGTGATTGTAGTCTGTTTTGTAATATTCCTTGCAGCCTTTTCTGCCCTGTGCTTGATAATGAAGCTGCCGAATCCCCTGAGGTAAACAGGATTGCCCTTGCTCAGAGAACCTTTTACACACTCCATGAACTCTTCCACTACGCGGAGTACAGTAGTCTTTTCAATACCGGTTGTCTTGGCAACCTCATTGACGATTTCTGCCTTTGTCATAACTATTTAAATTTTAATCAAAACTATTGTCGATATATCTTTGCAAAATTATGATGAATTTTTCAATTAACCAACAAAAATCAATAAATTTGCTTAATTTCGTGTCATTGAGGCCATTCTGGAGCCGTTGTGGCATTGGCACAGAGATTGACTATATATAATATTGTAACAGATTCCTGCCCGAGTCTGCCAAAATGGCAGGCAGGGATATGTGGACTCTGGCGGTAATGATGATTTTTTTAATGGAAATGATATATGAAGGATGCATTGAATGACATTTTGTCCCCATCGGGAGCTGAGGTAAGCATAATCCCTGTCATGCAGGGAGATGCCGTGATGAAGGTAGATGAGTCCCAGCTTCCCGATACATTGCCTATTCTTGCGTTGAGAAATGCCGTGCTTTTCCCCGGTACGGTATATCCTATAACGATAGGGCGTGAAAAATCCATCCGCCTGATAGAAGATGCGGAGAAACACAATACTTTCATCGGGGCTGTCCCTCAGAACGACCTGATGGTCGAGGACCCCGGCAAGAACGACCTTTACGGATACGGTACGGTTGCCAAGATTGTCAAGACGCTTGAGATGCCGGACGGCACCCTGACGGCAATCCTGCAGGGCTTCAAGAGGTTCATCCTCGACGACATGGTGGCCGTTGAACCATATCTCGTAGCCCGTGTTCATTATCTTGACGACGTGGCACCAGAGAATGACACCAAGACCAAGATGATAGCGGAATCCCTTCGCGAGAAGGCTGCCCAGATAATCCGTTCATCTTCATTCGTGCCCCGGGAGGCCGCTTCAGCTCTCCGCAGCATAGAGAGCTTCGAGTTCCTTGTGAATTTCATCGCCACTACTGTGGAGGTGGAGAATTTCATGGACAAGGTCGAGCTTCTCCAGTTCGGAGACCTCCGTGCAAGGGCCATGAAACTTCTCTCAGTCCTTGACACTCAGGTGGAACTCCAGAAAATCAAGCAGGAGATAAACCAGAAAGTGAAGACGGAGATTGACCAGCAGCAGAGGGAGTATTATCTCAACAACCAGCTCAAGACAATCCAGGAGGAGCTCGGAATGGACGACCTCGAAGAATTCTCCCAGCTGCGTGCGCGTGCGGAGGAAAAACTCTGGCCGGCATCCGTTCAGGAAATCTTCGAGAAGGAGATGGCCAAGCTCGAGCGCTACAACCCGAGTTCTCCGGACTACAGCATACAGTACAACTACATCCAGTTCATGCTTGACCTGCCTTGGGGAGAGGAGTCGGAGGACAACCTTGACCTCAGGCATGCGCAGAAAGTGCTTGACGACGACCATTACGGACTGGACAAGGTGAAGGAAAGAATCATCGAGTATCTCGCCGTACTGAAGCTCAAGGGCAACATGAAATCCCCGATTCTCTGCCTTTACGGCCCTCCGGGCGTAGGAAAGACCAGTCTGGGCAAGTCGATTGCAAGGGCACTTGGCAGGAAATATGTCCGCATAGCTCTTGGAGGAGTACATGATGAATCCGAGATAAGGGGACACAGAAAAACCTATGTGGGAGCCCTTCCTGGAAGGATTCTTAACGGAATCAACCGCGCAGGCACCTCCAATCCTGTAATCGTGCTTGATGAGGTTGACAAGCTCAGCAGCGACTTCAAGGGTGATCCGTCTTCGGCTCTTCTGGAAGTGCTCGACCCGGAGCAGAACACCACATTCCACGACAATTATCTCGACATAGACTATGATTTGTCAGATGTGCTGTTCATAACGACGGCCAACAACATCGATACCATACAGCCTGCACTGAAGGACCGTATGGAAATGATAAACGTGACCGGCTATCTCGCAGAGGAGAAATATGAAATCGCCAGGCATTATCTTGTACCGAAACAGATTGAGGAACACGGACTTGCAAAGAACCAGCTTAAGTTCGACAAGGCTGCCCTCACGACCATGATCGACGAGTACACACACGAGTCAGGAGTCCGCGGCCTGGAGAAACAGATAGCCAAGGTCGCGAGGGTGACGGCGAAGAAGATTGCGCTTGGTGAGGAAATCCCGGCAACAATAAAGAAGGAGAACCTGAGGGAATATCTCGGCCTGCCGGTCAGCTCCCACGACAAGCAGAAGGGCAACGAGGCTCCAGGAGTGGTCACAGGACTTGCATGGACGGCAATGGGAGGAGAAATCCTTTTCATCGAGAGTTCGGTGAGCAAAGGAAAGGGCGTGCTTACGATGACCGGAAACCTCGGTGACGTGATGAAGGAATCGGCTACGATAGCTTATCAGTACATAAAGGCACATACCGAACTTACAGGCCTGACCTATGAGGAGTTCTCCGAGAAGGACATTCATGTCCATGTGCCGGAGGGCGCTGTTCCGAAAGACGGCCCTTCAGCAGGTATCACCATGGTCAGCTCCATGGTATCGGCATTCCGCAACCGCAAGATAAAGAGCGGAGTGGCGATGACCGGAGAGATGACCCTTCGCGGCAGGGTGCTTCCTGTCGGCGGCATCAAGGAGAAAATACTTGCTGCAAAGCGCGCAGGCATAGATACTATTGTGATTTCCGAGGAAAACAGAAAAGATGTTGAAGATATCAAGGAAATTTATGTAAAAGGTCTTACCTTTGTCTATGTGAACAACATTCAGGATGTAATCGATTTCATATTCTGACGATTCTTCCCGAGTCCTTGTACAGAAGAACATGGAAGTCAAGATAGAACAAAGTTGGAAAAACGCACTGGCGGCCGAATTCGAGAAACCGTATTTCGAGTCGTTGGTGCGTTTCCTGCATCAGGAGAAGGCTTCGGGCAAGCGTGTCTATCCTCCAGGAAGCCAGATTTTCAAGGCATTCGAGCTTACACCGGTACCGCAGGTCAAAGTGGTGATTCTCGGCCAGGACCCGTATCACGGACCGGGACAGGCGATGGGGCTGTCGTTCTCTGTTCCTGACAATGTACCTCCTCCTCCATCTTTGAAGAACATTTTCAAGGAAATCGAGGACGACCTCGGCATCAAGATGAGCGGTTACCCCAACCTCGAGAAATGGGCCCGCCAGGGAGTCCTGCTCCTGAACGCAGTGCTTACTGTCAGAGGGGGAGAGGCCGCTTCCCACAGCCGTATAGGATGGGAGGAGTTCACCGATGCGGTCATCAGATACATATCAGACAACTGTGAAGGCGTCGTATTCCTGCTCTGGGGCAATTTCGCAAGGAGCAAGAGGGACCTCATAGACACATCCCGCCATCATGTACTCGAAGCTGCGCATCCGTCACCACTTGCGCGTGGGGCGTTTTTCGGGTGCAAGCATTTTTCCAAGACCAACAGCCTGCTTGCCGCACAGGGCAGGACTCCTATAGACTGGCAGCTGTAAAATATTGATTATGACCAGAACAGCATTATTCCCGGGGTCTTTCGACCCATTTACCGCAGGACATCTGAATATCCTGAAACGGGCACTCACCATGTTTGATGAGGTGGTCGTGGCGGTAGGCATCAACCAGGACAAGAGGGGATTTTTCCCGAATGACAAGAGAATCGACATCATAAGGCAGGCTACGGCCGGCCTGAAGGGCGTGAGGATAATCCAATATGACAACCTTACCATCGACACTTGCAGGGAACTCGGTATCCATCACATAGTCAGGGGAGTACGCAATATGATTGATTTCGAGACCGAGAGGTCCATAGCCGATGCCAACAGGAAACTGGCCCCGGACATCGAGACGATAATCATACCTACGGCACAGGAATTCGCCCACATTTCATCGACTGCAGTACGTGACATACTGAGGCACGGAGGAGACACGTCCCTCTTCGTTCCTGAAGGAGTCGAACTATGAAATCACGCTTCATATTGCTGCTGACGGCCTTGTTTCTGACGGGTTTCTGCATGGAGGCTTCTCCTGCCGGGTCCCTCATGGCGTCTGCCGTATCCGGCGACTCCCTCAAGTTCGAGGCTTTGGGGCGGAAGCTTGACGAATATTGCCTTGCCCTGCACAGCGAGCCGATACCTGTCCAGCAAAGCGAATGTGACTTCCTGATAGAGAGCACTTCCGATTCGCTTGTCCGTCAATATGTTGCGACATGTCTGTATGAAAAGTATTTCACCTCTCCACTGATGGGGGCGGAGTCCGTGGCAATCCATATCCTCGACAAATGGTTCATTCCCGGCAAGGTAAGATTCAAGGATGAACTCGAACTGCTGAACGCCCGCATATTCGCTGATTTCAACCGTCAGTCCCTGATAGGAATGAAGGCAGGCAGCCTCACCCTCAGGGACAGGGCAGGGGAGCAGGTAACCCTTTTCGGACAAGACGCCAGCCCTGGTTTCCAGGTCCTTTTCTTCTATGATTCAGAATGTTCCAAATGCAAGGTTGAGACCATCCTTCTGCGCAACATTCTGGAGACCGAGGACTTCCCTGTGAGATTCTATGCCGTATATGCAGGTACTGACAGGGAGAAATGGGAAGAATATATTGACGGCAAATTCCGGGCGGATCCGCTTTCAGCCAAGGTGGAGCATCTGTGGGACCCTGAGGGAGAATCTGATTTCCAGCATCTTTTCGGCGTGATTCAGACCCCGAGGCTTTTTCTGATTGCGCCGGACAATACCATAATCGGGCGATCTCTCGATGCCAAGGCGCTTACTTTCATGCTGCATGGAATCTACGAACAGAAAAATCTTGACTACGGCAGCGACGAGACATTGAAGATGCTTGACAGCATTCTCGGAGACACCGATTCCGAGGCCGATGTGGCAGAATTGGCTGACCATATCGCTTCCTCGACTCTCTCCAAGGGCGATACGGTAATGTTCAGGCAGATGTCAGGAGATTTGCTTCATTATCTTGCATCCCGACCGTCTGAAGGTTGCCGCGAAGGACTTAAATATCTTATAGACAACAATATAACATCAAGACCGGATGTCTGGAAGACAGCAGATGACTCATTGAAAATCATTGGATTGGCCCTTATGATGCGTGACCTTCTCTCAAAGGCCGAGGTTGGTACGAAGGTGGCCGATTTCAAGGTTCCTGCAGAACTGATCAGATGGAACGGAACCTCTTACGGGGAATGGAGGCTTCCGCGAGTGGGAGGCCGCAGGAACATCATAATTTTCCATACGGAAGGCTGCGCCGTATGTGCTGCGCAGAAGGCCGCCGCCGAGTCCATTCTTGCCCAGGCTCATTCCCGGGACAGGATTTTGAGGAAGGAGGCCCGGGGGACGCGGGTTCTTATGGTGAACATGGACCAAATCATATCTTCCTCACCGCTTCTCGCCTCGGAACTGATGGATTCTTTCGACCTTTCCACGCTTCCATTCATCATATTGACTGACAGGCACGGTATGATAATGCGCAGATACGTATCATTGACTGATTGACAATATAATTGAAATACTATGAAACCGAACATGAAAATCTTTGATATATTTTCGCCCAATGGCGATATCAAATGATTTTCATCGTGAGAGTGAGCGATAGCGAACGGCTATCATACTCTCACAAAATTTTTATAAATGTAAAAATTTTTGATAGGATGAAAAGATTGCTCTATCTTGTATCAGCCTTGTTGCTGATTGCATCATGCGGCCAGCCTCCCAAGGCTGACCTCAAGGTCATTTCGTACAATATCAGACTCGCCACGGCGGATGACGGGGACAACAGCTGGGAGTTCCGCCGTCCTGCCAGCATAGCCATGCTCCAGGAGCAGAATCCTGACATTTTCGGCCTGCAGGAAGCTCTCGGACGCCAGGTGAAATACCTGAGCGAGAATCTTCCCAAATACAAATCAGTCGGTGTCGGACGTGATGACGGAGCTGTGAAAGGTGAGAGGATGAGCATATTCTACGATACCACCCGTGTAACACTTCTGGACTGGGGTACCTACTGGCTCAGCGAGACTCCTGACGTGCCTTCGTTCGGCTGGGGCGCGGCGTGCAGGAGGACTGCCACATGGACCAAACTTCACCATATTGCCACAGGCAAGGATTTCTTCTATGTGAACACCCATCTCGACCATGTGAGCGGAGAGGCCCGCAAGAATGGCCTTGCATTGATAGTCAGGGAAATAGCCAAGATGAATCCGGACGGATATCCTATGCTCCTCACCGGCGACTTCAACATACCGCCTTCAAGTGAGAACCTCGTCGAGCTCGACCAGGTGATGACAAGCGCGAGGAAAGGTGCTGTTGACAGTGACGGCAGGGGTTCATTCAATGGCTGGGGCAAATACGGCAATTCCGATGCCGCTCCGACATGGGACGGCCCGGTGGAGACATCCCCGATGCTCATAGACTATATCTATTATTCATCATTCTCCGAATGCCTCAGATTCCGTGTCCTTGACAGCGAATATGCAGGAGTGAAATACATCTCCGACCATTATCCCATCATGGCTGAATTCAGATTCTGATAGTTGTATTGGTGAAGCCGGGATATCTCTTAGCAGATGAAAAAAGGGGCTGAAAGCCCCTTTTTTCATCTGTTAATTCATTATTTGTTGGCGATATAGTCCTTATAGTCTTCCATTGCACGGAGAATCACGTCCTTTGCTACGTCAGGTCCATAGATGCTTATGAACTGCATACGGCTGGTGTGCTCTCCAGGGATGTCCTTGTATGTGCTGAAATAATGGATCAGCCTGCGGATGATGTCTGTAGGAACCTGATCTATGTCGGTCATCTGTCCGTAAACTGCATCGTTCTGGAGAACTGCTATTATCTTGTCGTCGGCCTGGTTGTGGTCAAGGAGCCTCAGACCTCCGATAGGGCGTGCTTTGACGATGACGTCTCCATGGGTCACATCCTTCTCAGTGAGGACACAGATATCAAGAGGGTCTCCGTCTCCTTCAACATCGAGGCGCACAAGTGCCTTGTTGGTAAGCTCCGCCATCTTCGGACCGCAGAAGGTCTTCGGGAGGAAACCATAGAGCGAAGGGACAATGTTGGAGAATTTCTGCGGACGGTCGAGAGAAAGGTAACCTGACTCCTTGTCCACTTCATACTTTACTGTGTCCGTAGGGACAATTTCAATGAAAGCCCTGACTTCGTCGGGGACATTGTTTCCGAGGCTTATTCCGTGCCAGGGATGTGCCTTGTGGGCATGGCTTATATCCATCTGATTGTCTTGAATAATCTGCATCCTGATGCAGAGGTTGGTTAATTATTGTCCGCCGTAGCGGATGTTGTTATAAATAGGAACACAAAGTTAGTTTCTTTGTTCCGGATTGCAAAGGACTTTCGCAGTTTTTATTTTTTCTCCGATGATTCTTGCGGAAATCCTCACAAGTTCCTCGCAAGGACGTTTCCTGTAATATTCGGCAGTCCTTTCAGACGGCACCGGGCTCTCTGCAGCAGGCTTTGAACCCAGTGAGAGCAGATCGCGGCAGATGATAGAACCGTTAATGTCCCTGAACTTTCCTGCCACCTCCTGCACAAGCGCATAGTTGGCTGTCCTTGCCTGCCTGTCGGAAGGATCTGCGGCAGGGGAGAGCAGACCTGCGAGGGCGACCATTCCGCTCACGCTTCCGCACACTTCCCTCATGCGGCCCATTCCCCCTCCGAAACCTGACGATATGGCAGCTGCGACAGCATCATCCAGACCGAATACGTCGTTGTATGCCATTACCACTGCCTGGGCGCAGTTGTATCCCTCCTTGAACAGCCTTCCGGCCCTCTCAACCCTCTCCTCGAGGTCGAAATCTTTGATTGTCATGACCTTGAAATCTTTATTATATTCTTCATGTTGCGCATCTGCGAAATCACCTTGTCAAGCTCCAGATTGCTCGGAACGGCAATTTTCATGGTGATGTCGTAGATTCCCTGCCTCTCGTTTTCGCTCACGTTGAACTGCCTGATGGAAGCCCTGAAAGTGTTCACTATGTCCATGATTTCGTTGATTACGGAAGGCTCCATGGCAGCCGCCACCCTCAGGCCAGCCTGGAAATTGCCGCTTGAAGGGTTCTCGCTCCACCTCACCTTCTGAATCCTGTAAGGGTACATTTCCATCAGCCTTGCCGCATTCGGGCATGACATTCTGTGGATCTTGATACCCTCTGTCCTTGTTACGAATCCGAATACATCGTCTCCGAAAACCGGGTTGCAGCATTTTGCCATGCGGTAGTCCATTCCGCGCACGTTCCTGGCGTCAATCACAAGTATGTCGTCGCCTCCCTTGCCGGATTCCGATACGGACCTCGCTTTCCTGTCAGGCTCGGCATTCTCGGCGGAACCTTCTCCGCTCTTTGCCTCAAGAATCCATGTCTTGACATCGGCCACATCGATTTCTCCCTCTCCCACGGCAGCATAGAATGCATTTACGGTCTTGTGCTGAAGCTTCTTCATAATCAGGGCGAGAGTCTCGTCGTCCAGCTCCATCTTCCAGTTTTTCAGCCTGCGCGCAAGCAGCTCCTTGCCGTCGGCAGCCTTCTGGAACTCCGCCTCGCTCAGCTTCTGCCTGATTTTGTTGCGGGCCTTGGTGGTAACCACTATGTTGAGCCAGTCAGCAGAAGGCTTCTGGTTCTTGCCGGACATTATTTCCACTATGTCGCCCGTCTGAAGCTTCTCCTTGATAGGCACAGCCTTGCCGTTGACCTTGCCTCCGGTACACTTGATTCCGAGATTCGAATGGATGTCAAATGCGAAATCCAGCACTGTCGCGCCCTCCGGCAGCTTCCTCAGCTCGCCTGAAGGAGTGAACACGAAAACTTCCCTGGACGGAAGCGCGAGCACGTCTTCCTCATAATAGGATGCCATAGGGTCGCCGTCCGATCCGAGAGGATTCTCCAGCGCCTTTCTCACCGCTGTAAGCCATTTGTCAAGAGTCGCCTCGTGCCTTATGCCCTTGTAAGACCAGTGTGATGCCAGACCGCTCTCCGCCATGTCGTCCATTCTCTTTGTCCTAATCTGCACTTCGAGGAAACTGCCCTCCCGGTTCTTGACGGTGATATGCAGGGACTCATAGCCGTTCGGCTTCGGATTTGAAATCCAGTCACGCAGCCTCTTTGTGTCGGACTCATATTCCTCTGTCACATAGGAGAATACCTTCCAGCAGAGTGAGTGCTCAGTCTCCCTGTCCTCCTCGCAGTCAATAATGAACCTGATTGCGAACACATCGAAGACCCCCTCGAAAGGCACCTTTTGCTTCTGCATCTTCCTGTAAATGGACAGGGCTGTCTTCGTTCTGATTTTCAGCTTGTAATGGATGCCTTCGTCAGAGAGCTTCTGCTTCAGCGGCTCGATGAACTGTGTCATCAGCTTCTGCCTGTCGCCCTCGGTGCTGCGCAGCTTGTTGGTGATGGCGCGGTACTGCTCCGGGTCGGCATATCTGAAATAGATGTCCTCCATCTCGCTCTTTATGTTGTAGAGACCGAGCTGGTGGGCAAGGGGTATGTAGAGCATCATGGTCTCCAGAATCTTCCTCTCCCTTGACAGTTTCGGGAACAATTCGAGAGAACGCATGACTTCCAGCCTGTCGGCGATTTTCAGGACGGTCACGCGCGGATCCCTGGAGTATGAAACGATAAGCTTCTTGTAGTTCTCAGCCTCGAGACGGGTGTCTTTCGGCTTGATCGTGGAAATTTTGTTGAGGCCTTCGACAATTGTCATGATATCCTTCCCGAAATTGCCTGAACTTATGTCCAGTTCGGGGTTGAATCTCATGGCCTCATGCAGATAAACGGCTGCTATGCATTCTGCGGAGAGACCTATTTCGTCGCATGCTATCCTTGCAACTCCCTCCGCGTGCTCTATGAACGGATGCCCGTTTCCTCTCACTCTGTCCGCGAGAGCCTCGGCGGCTATGGCTGAAGCCCTGCGAATCAATTCCTTGCCGTTGTCGTCGTATCTTGGGAATAGTTCGTCAATCCGGTCCATATAAAGTCAGTTTTATATATTCATTCCAAAGATACGAAATTAACTCTTACATTCGCAGACATTTTATATCTTTGCACCCCAAAATAACGGAACCATGGATTTCATCACGATACTTGACTATATAGGTACTTTCGCTTTTGCAATAAGCGGCATCCGGCTTGCGGCCGCCAAGAATTTCGACATTTTTGGTGCCTATGTGGTCGGTTTCGTGACCGCCATCGGAGGCGGAACGCTCAGGGACGTGCTGCTCGGAGTCACGCCGTTCTGGATGCACCAGCCATCCTATGTGGTCATTACGGCGGTCGCCCTCGTCTTCGTTATCCTGTTCAGGAACAAGGTGGTGCGCCTCGACAATACATTCTTTATCTTCGATGCCATCGGAATCGGCCTTTTCACGGTAGTCGGAGTGGAGAGGAGCCTTGATGCGGGCTTTCCGATTTGGGTGAACATCATCATGGGTTCCATAACCGGTGCGGCAGGAGGAATGTTCCGTGACATTTTCATCAATGAGGTTCCTCTGATTTTCAGGAAGGACATCTATGCGGTGGCCTGTGTGCTTGGGGGCATAGTATATTATATATGTATATGGACAGGCTGTGGACATGTTCTCACTCAGGTCATTGCTGCAGTATCCGTAATCCTTATCCGTGTCCTTTCGGTTCGTTTCGGCATCAGTCTCCCTTCGCTCAGCCCGCTCGAGAACAAGACCATGCAATAGGGCGTGACGAGATAAGATTTCTCCGCGCGCTTCGCTTGGTCGAAATGACATCAATTGGGTGATGATGCTTCGCTTGGTCGAAATGATAATGTTCTACCGATATATAATATCTATTCGTGCAAGCTCAACATAGTTTTGAACAGCTCCTTTTGCTCCGCATGAACCAGAAAGCGATATTTTGCTACTGTTATTCATATCAACATCATCTTTTAGGATAAACTCTTTAGGTGTTGCTGATATATACCACGTATCTCCTGTAATAGAAGCCTGCTGGGTTTTAACAGTTGTGTTATCAGTGGTGATGCCAGCGTAAATCGTACCACTTGGAGAAAAAGCTCCGGTTGCCCCATAATAATGCACGGCTGTATATGAAACGGCAGTTGTCGATGGCAATGTAAAGTTAGGAGAAAAAACGTTGTATGTAATGGTACCACTGCCATATAGGTATCCTAAACAAACTGCTTTTTTGTTATTGCTTGTAGACAGTCCGCTCCATCCTTTTGTAGATTTGTCAGATGTGAAATCCTTTTTGTACGGCAATCCGGTGACATGGCAATCTTTCTCACCGTTAAATGTTTGTTCGGCAAATGTGACAGTGGCTGAAACGGTGTGCTGTCCCCAGGATTCATTTTCCTTTGTCGTATTTTGCGGAACTGTTGATCCGTCATATTTCAATGTCTCACTATATCCAAATTTGGCTTGCTTCAATTTGTCATCGATACCAGAGACTGAATAACCGATTCCAGATACAGTTTCAGGAACAGTATTATTGGCTTGCTCAAGTTTGCTGGAATCTCCATTTTTATATGCCAGATAATAGTCATAACTTGTTGTACCTGTTGCTGTTACTACAATACTAGGCATAGGAGCAACTATTAACTTTTCAATATCGCTCGTTATACTGCCGATTTTTGCGCAGAAACTATATTCATGTCCAGTTGTGAGCCCTGTGAACTTAACATTGACCCCTTCAACTATCACTCCTTTGATACCGAAGTTAATTCCGTCCGAAGATGCCCAATATTCCATATTTGCTGCATTCTCTGCGTTGATGTTCTGTGTGGATGCGAAAGGAATATATGCTACAGTTCCCCATGCTCCGTAATCGTCAGCGTTACTGCTCATTGTAATCACCGGAGCATTGGTGGTTGTCATGTCGCAGGTAATGTAGGAGGCGGTGGCAGGGGTGAGGGGGGCGATGGAGTGGGTTATGGTTTTGGCCACTCCGGCTGAGGATTGGCCGCTGATGGCGACGGTGAGGGATTCTCCTGCCGGGGCGAAGATGTAGGTCCCGAGGCCTGTATCAAGAGAGGAAGAGGATGTGCTGATTCTTACAGGATTAACTTCGTCTGCTTTGAAATGCACGGCAAGATCCTCGGAAAGGGTTGTTGCCAGCAGGGCGTTGCACAGGGACATCGTGATGGACGGTGTCTCTTCCTTGCCGCTGGCTATGGTCCCGGAGCAGCTGCCTTTATAATAAGGCGCTCCAAAAGTATTTGAACCATAGGATGCCTCAACGGTGTATGAACCGACAGGCATCTTTAGCGCCTCGCTCCACACTCCTTGCTTGTCATAGACGGTTTTCCCGTCCTTGTCCTTGACTGTGAAATGGATATCCTGGGTGGCAGGTACGGTCAGTTCAGGTACGCCCGGGTCCCCCTTGGTCTGTGTGATTTCCTCGACTTGGGTATCTACCTTGAAGACTGGTGGATACAACTCGGCCTTGCCATCCTGCATGGAAAATTCAGCGCAGGACGACATTGCCAGAGAAATGCCGAGGAGAATCAGAATATGTCTTGAATTGAGTGTCATTTCAAATTAATTGAATTCTATTTCAGCGGGTCAACCGGAGCATCAACATCTGATTCAGTCATTGTGTCATTAACGCTGATAGTGACGTTTATGACACCATTGGTAGATGAGACATCAAATGTTACTTTGCTCCAATGTGCGGCTGTAATTGTGACATCTCCTGTGTATGTCTTCTCTACAGATTCAACTTCTGCCGTCAATGTCCATGTTACTGTGCAAGGATTGAAGAAGGCAGCATTTTCGGATGTGTTGCTTACAGTCCCGAGTGATGCAGTTCGAGTATTATCTGTAACAGTTACAGTAGGGTCAGTGAATATGCTCAGGAAATTATCTGTGCCATAGAACGAAATCTTGCCATTCACAGGGGAGCAGCTTACAGTACAAGTACTTGATCTGCCAGCAGTTACCGGAACGTCAGTCTCGCCATAAATCCTTATATTTCCGGCGCTGCTGTTGTCCGGATAGACTTCATTCTCGCTCTTGTTTTCCACCTTGATGGTGTATGTGCCCGGATCTACTTTCCATAGGCTTGCATCTGCTACAGCCTCTCCATATTCCTTTGTCCATTTGGCAGAAGTCGTTTTGTTGATAAGGGTGATGTTGTATCCGTCAAGGCTTGCATTGGCAGCAAGTGCCTTGGTTTCGACCATCACGTCCGAAGTCGCCACGTCAAGTACGATGTATCCTTTTTCGTCGGAAGCAACTGGCATTTCAATAATACTTTTGTTGCAGGATACGAGTGCTGCGAGTGCAGCAGAAAAAATGATTAACTTTTTCATGGTATTGAATCTTATTTTATTGATTTATTCGTAGGGATTTGTTCCATCAACCGGCACCTCTGTCGCGGATGAAATCTGGTTTATGCTTATATTCGGTGTCATGGAAATCTGGCCGTTGCTGCAAGTGACATGGACATTGATTTTGAGGTTCTTCCTTGCCTCCAATCTCATGTTGTTGCTCTGGGATAGGATTTTCCCGTTTTCTTTCACGGTACCGCTGATTGTCCATGAGATTTCTGCCGGGTTGAACCATGCTTCCTTGACCTCACCGCTTTCACTTATGCTGACGGTCCTTTTCCCTGAAGTGATATCCACTTTCAGACCGTCGAAAACACCGGTCACGGAAGAATCGAATATGACTGAAACCAGTGAATTGACCAGAACACATTCAAGTGCCACCGTCTGATCAGGATTCTTCAGACTCAGAGTAGCATCCTTTGAATCGTAAAGTCTTTTCAGACCGTATCCGGTCACAGAATCTTCTTCCGTACAGTTCCAGGCAGAAACGGTGTATGTGCCCATTGGCAGACTGAGAGGCGCAAAGTCCTTATATGCATCCTGGTAGTGGAGTCCGCTGACAGCTGTCCCGCTCGTTACCGATACAGTATAGTTGTCTGTGTCATCCCATGCGCATGACTTTACGATAACCTCCGGCTCCAGGTTCACTGAAATCGTGCCTGTAGGTTCCTGGATATCCAGAGTACGGCATCCGGCCGCAAGAGCGGCGATTGTTGCAAGATAAAGAAATCTTTTCATGTCACCTCCCTGGTTTATCTGTAAACAAATTGAAAATCATCGACATATAGTACGGAACCGACTCCTCCGGTGAAGAAATTGCCCCAAAGTGACGAGCAAGCCACGATAATCACGTAATCCGGTTCCCTGTTGTCCTTGTATTCGAGTACGCATTCGAACTCTTCATATTTACCGCCTGTATTCTTGTCGCTCTCGATGGTCCCGAATGCTATGACACGGGGATCGTTCCTGAGGTCAGGCACTCCAGGCTTTGAGCTTACAACCGGGAACGGACCTTTCTCAGCTTCGTTTTCCGCTTCATCCACGAGGACTGCGAGAATCTGGAGGTGGTCCATGAGGCCGAATTTGTCTTTATGAGGATTCGCTTTGCCACCAACTCTATCCTGGGTCTTGTCTATCAGTACAGGGGCGTAGTCAAGATATCCTTTGAGCGCATACGGCCTGCCTGTGAAAGGTGTACCCCATTCGAGATATGCCGTCATGTCGGTGAAGGAGAATTTATTGAATTTTCCAGTGAAGATGTTTCCTGCCGCGAACACTTCGAACGTGGTTATGCTTTCAAGCCTTACTGCCGTGCTTCCAGGGATTGCTACGTGTTCGAATTCCG
>JBJEBN010000068.1:14858-46344 GCA_051870095.1 Candidatus Cryptobacteroides sp.
ATGCTTTCAAGCCTTACTGCCGTGCTTCCAGGGATTGCTACGTGTTCGAATTCCGGTCGTGTCGGATTCATAGGATTAATGAAGTTGGTTCCCGGATTGGCTGTGCCCCAGATTCCAGATGAATCACCAGAAGGGAATGGATACCAGCAGTCGCGAGGATCAGCCTGATGCCAAGTCTCGAAATCCATGTTCTCAAGTTGGGCAGCTTGTCCCGTACGGAATTCAATTACCTCGCTCACATCTTCACCATTGCTCATACGTACTTGATAGACAGTATCTTCAAAGAGGCCGGTCAAGGTGGCAAATGCCTTCGTCCCGTTTATCGTGAGGTCGGAGTATTGGATCCATTCCCCGGAATCTTCGATGCAATATTCGAACACCGGATTGCCCTTTCCGTTGGTAATACCTTCCAGTTCAGCTGAATATGTCCATGCATTGACTGATGTCATATCTACGGCAACAGGCTTGCTGAGGAATGTCACTGCCCAGTCTATCTCATTTGAATTGTATTCAACAGAGAAATGTCTTGTCAGGGTGCAGTCCAGAACCATCGGAAAGGCGCAAGCCTCTACTTTTATCTGGCTTTGTCCGTTTTCTATGACATATCCGGATGTACTTGCAACAGCGGATCCTTCAGGCTCGAGTTTCATGGAGTTGATAGTGACGCAGCCCAATGACTGGTTGTCAGCTATATAGACATAGGCCGTCTTTTTTTCTGCATCTATGACGGCATCACCTATCTGATAGTCACAATTGATGTATCTGTCAATAGGCAGGGTTGCTGAAATGGTCCAGTCCTCCACCTCATAGACCTTCATCTGGAACCTGTAAGGCTGGCGGAGGTCAAGAACTTCCGGCATCTCTCCTATTACGATTGCTCCTTCATTCAGTATCAGGCTGTTCACCTTGACTTCGCTCAGGCTGGCTGTCTCTTCGAGGGTCACGGATATGGTATGATTCAGGTAGTCAATCGAAGTCTCCTTGGCCTTGTCAATGTCCAATGCAGTGATTTCCACGTCCACATCGGGATATGACAGGTCGTTCTCAATGCAGGAAGCAATTGAGACCAGGGCGATTGCCATACTCAGAATATGATGGATTCTTCTCATTTCAATAGGTTTTTTCTGGCTTTCTTGCTGTGGGGACCTGTATAGAAATATACATTCAGGCCAAGCTCGATTGAAAGCGGATTGATCTTGAAATTGGCTCCGCTGGTGGTCATCGTGCTGTGTTCGACCTGATTGGTATATTGGTCAACCTTGCTGTATTCGAGGCCCAGGACGCCGATTGCAACCTCTACGGCCATGTTGTTGGTCGCAAAAATGCAGATGCCGGGGACGAAGTTAAGTCCTGCTTCCAGGGTCTCGGAATAGGTTCCGTATTTATCCTCTTCAACATTCTTCCATGTCTTGCCTTGTCCATAACCTCCTCTCAATCTGCCCTCAACGAATATTCCGAAGCGTTTGCTGTGTGCAATGGACATGTAATATCTCATCGTAAATGCTCCTGAGTATTTGTGGTTGAAGACATTGTAGTCCTTGATATTGAACCCTATGTCATCGCTGATTGACAGAGATGCATTGTTCAGTCCGAGGTATGATCGCTTGTAGCTGAATCTTACGCCGATTGACAGGTTGTCTGCGACAAAATATGACACTTGTGGAGTAACTCCGAAAGTGTACATGCTGCCTTTAAGACCTCCGAGCAGACCGAACAGCATAGAATAGCCCATGTCATCGTTGCTCCCTCCGAGATCAACGGTGTTGTAGGTGAAGTTTATGCCGGCTCCTATGCTTCCCTTCGGTACGAAAGTACCTGTCAGAGCATCTCCCAGGCCTCTTTCAAACGGTTCAACATCCCCGGATTTCTTAGCCGGGGATGCTGAGCAGACTATGAAGGCGAGCACCAGCGCGGATGTTATGATGATTCTTTTCATTGTCAAGTTTTAGAATGCGTCTACCTTGCTGAATACTGTATTGAATTCCTCGTCAGTGAGTTCTGCCGGGTCATAGACGAATTCGAATTCATCTATGAGCAGAACAGAACCGACGCCGCCGGTGAAGTAGTCTCCATATCGGCTGGATGCCGCAGCAATGACTATGTATGTCGGGATTCGGCTGTTGTCGCGATATACGAGAGGAAGTGTGAACTTGACATAATCAGAATCAGTATCTGATGTATTGAGCTGACCGAGGGCTATGATTCCCGGGTCGTTGTCGTAATCCACAAATTCCTTGTTGTTTGTGTTTACCCTGAAAGGACCTGTCCAATCAGAGAGGAAGATCAAAATCTGGCTTTCATCCATTTGACCTTTTTTGTCCGTATATGGAGCCTTTGCCTTGTCTATGGTCTTAGGGGAATATTTGTAATATCCCCTTAGTGCTATAGGCCTGGATGTAAACGTTACTCCCCAGTCAAGCTTTGCTCCAAGACCATCTACGCCCACGAATTGCCCGGTGAAGATATTTCCCGCAGCCAGAAGACCTAATGCCGATACACTTTCAAGGCGGGCTGCCTTGCCGCTGACAGCATCGGTGGATGGCGTCGTGGTTATTGTCATGCCTGTGGAGTTTGCGGAATCCCAGGTAGTATAACCTTCTGCATCAGGCATCTTGTCGCTGCTTGACCAGTTGTCGAAGCTGAGGTTGTGGATCGTCTCGGCTGAAGATGTTGTGAATTCAATTTCCTTGGTTTCCTTGTCCTCGGCGGATACGGCTCTGAATACATATTTCGTTGATGCCTTCAGACCGGTTACAATATATGTGAAAGTCATGGAAGACGCATCCACTTTTATGTCTCCGGTATTGACATCTGTCCATGAGGATGCAGACGATTCCTTGTATTGGAATGATATGCCTGCAGGTGCCGGAGTCTGGAAATATCGGCCTTTGAACTGGGCAAATGACGCCCAGCCTGCGCTGACTGACACCGCTTCTGCATCCACATCCGAGATGACTTCGAATGCCAGGTCGAAATCATCGAAATGGCCTTTCATATCCACTGCGATGAGCTTCATGGCATAAAGTCCTACAGGAAGTGATTCAACGAAATCCGTGAAATCCAGTGACATGCCTGTCGAACCTTCAATGATTGACTTTGTCTGGATTGTCTGGGTGGCTTTTATGCCAAGACCATCCATGAGAGATTCAGTGGCGGCATCATCTCCAACGAGTTCCACTGATTGCGGGAGACCCATTTCTGCAAATAACGGGTTGGTATGGGATATCCTGAAATTGCGGAGACCTTCCGGTGCTGATACAGAGATGGTCTTTGGAGTCGTGTTTCCAATCGGAATGGATATGCTTTCGCCTGATGCGGTATTGAATCCGCTTGTGACTTTAACCTCCGGAAGTGCTGTGTTGTTGAAATCAAGCACCACCTCGTGAGGCACTTCCTCAAGGCTGCTGTCCACTATGACTTTGACGAACACAGCTCCGTCAGCATCTTCTTCAGGACCGAGTTCGAATTTGAGATGATAGTGGGATTTGGCCACGACATCATTGTATGACATCGATGTCTTGTAGATTCCGCCTTCTTTATTCTTGAGGGATAATTCCCATGAAAGTGTGCCTGTCACGGCAAAATATGCTTTTGATGAGAACCCTGCCTCCAGTTCGTTACCCTCTTGAGGATTGTTGCTCAGGACGAGATTGTCTCCGATGCCATTGGTAACGCTGACATGGTATTCAGGGAAGTTCGCTGCAAAATCATCGGTGAACTCCACTGAGAATATGGAGTTGGCCAAAGAGCATACAAGTTCCACGTTCTGAGTCTTGTCCGGAAGGATCTTTACTTTTTCCTTTCCTTCGTAGTACGGTCTGTCGAATGCTGCATTCAGGTTTTCTCCATTGTATGCAATGACTTCATAAGTCCCGATCTGAAGCTTAACGGGATTATCTGCCGTTATTGTGCGATGGTCGTCAGAGTGGGCCACTGTCTGTCCTGCGCCGTTGTTGATGTCTACCGAGAAGACTATATCTTCGGAAGATGACTTAACGATGACATCTGTGGAGAGGTCACTCTCCGCGTTCAGGCTCAGGTAACCGTAACTGCCCGGCACTATAACCTCCCTGTTGCATGAAAGGAGGGTCAGTGCCGATATGCCGGCCATCATGTATGATATTGTCTTTTTCATGATGTCTCGTTTATGGCTTACTCTTCGGTTGCTTTTTCAACTGATACGAAAGTGACTTTCTTACTCATTACCTGATTTTTCTCATCGGTTACGATGAGGGTGAAATGATGCTGCGTACCCGGGGCAGGGTTGTATACGTCAATCATCTTTAACAGGCTTGTAATGAAGAAATTTACGGTAGTCTGGCCTACGATGTCTTTTCCCGTAGGAATTCCGAGTTCTGCGAGGAATTCAATAATCTGCTCGTCGTTTACAAGGTCCATCGTCGTGGAACCGTCTGAAGTCAGTCCTGTGATGGCAGAACTCAGGTTCGGAGAATCAACCTGTACCTTGAACTGAGCTATCTTCTCCGGTGCATTGACCACCAAGTCACCATTCATTTTTTCATCGAGATTCATCGGTGCAAACGAAGGATTGGCCTCCCAGACCATATACGGTGCCGTTGATGGTTCCGGTTCAGGGTCAGGTGTCGGGTCTGGTGTCGGGTCAGGATCCGTTTCCGTTTCGTCACCCTCCACAGGATCCTCGTCAAATCCGGGAACAACCACCGAATTCTCAATGTCGTTCACCGAATCGTCAATTGTGATGGTGATCCCTTCGAGTGTGCCTGTTACATTGGCATCCAGGTTGAGGATGTGGTGGTCGGCAGCTGTCGGATCGTTGATGTAATAGGTCATTGAAGCCGAACTGTTGTCAAGAGACCTGTGTCCATTTACCTGTACGGTGAGCGGAGCGACTGAGAAATATCCTGCCTTGATACCGGTATATACGGTTTTTCCTTCAATGATTACTGGCTTGAAATCAGTCTGGGTTCCGTTCTTCTGCCATGAAAGGTAACCCTTGCCATTGGTGACAGTGACGGTATAGTCAGTAAGCTCAGTCGTGAAGTTCTCTGAGAGGTTTACACTGATCTTGACATTTGCCACCTTGCAGACCATGCTTACGCTGGTGACCTGTCCTGTTGATATGGTGAAATTCTTGGTTCCTTCGAAATATGGCAGGTCGAAAGCTGCATCCTCCTTTTCCGGGGAAGATGCTGTGATGGTGTAATCTCCTGAACCGAGGGAGATTACCGTGCCTTTGATGCTGCTGAACGGCTCGAATGTCTTGGTCCAGCCGTCTGCCGGACGTACTATCTTGATTGACAGTCCGTTGACGATATCTTCATCGGAGCTTGCCTTGGTCCCTGCTGCATTGTATTCCGAAGAACATGAAAGATCGAGTATCATCTCGCCTTTGCCTTCCGGCTGGAAGATTTCTCTGTTGCAGCCTGTAAGTATGGCAGCGGCTGCAAGTATGGTGTAGATTGTCTTTTTCATCTTGTTTATTCGTATATGAGTTCTATATCGTCTATCTTGAACATCGAACCGGCGTGTGCCGTAACAGTTTCCTCTCCGAGTTCAAATGATTTCTTGGTTGAAACACTGCCTTCACCATTGCAGCTTCTGAACAGGATATATATTGATGCTGCTTTCTTGTCCTTGGCAGTGTAGTTGTATGTCATAGTGTGTTCTGCCCATGTATCAGAAGTAGGCCCGTTTGTCTCTTCTGTAGTCGCAATTACCTGTCCTTCAGAGTCTTTTATCCAACTATAAACATAGAATGTCTCGGAATTTTTCTGCTCATATTTGTAGTGGAATGACAGCTTGTCCGGACGGCTTGTGAATGAATGGCCTTCAGAAGTGCGGTTGCCGCTATCGTCAGCAGTCCCTATCCAAAGTTCACCTTCTGTAGTGTTTCCCACGGCTGAGTTATCTGTGTTCCATCCATCAACGTTGACACTGAATATCAATGCCGCCTTGTCCCCTTCATAGCTGTCTTTGACATAGCCGGATGACGGGAAATTCTTGCACCAGTAACTTGCTCCGGCATTGTGCTTGTTCGGCATGCTTGCAAGGCTGTTGCAAGCCCACCATGGATCTGTTTCGCCGGATTTGTATGGAAGATACCAGTTCCTGGTGTATTTCCCTCCGATATTGGTCTGGAACTGTGTCTGTACAAGCTGATAATCTTCGAAGCCTGCGTTTGCTACTTGAGCCTTTGCCTCTGTAGTTACGGTCAGCGCATTGCTGACTGTGCTTGTGTTGCCGTTGTATATGGCCCTTATGTGATAAGTGGTTGAAGGTAAACAAGGGACCTTGCCGTAGTTGATTGTATTTCCCGTAGTTAATCCTTCAGATGCAAATGCGTTCCAGTTCACTCCATCCGTAGATGACTGGAGCACAGTCAGTGCCGGAAGTGCATTCGTGAATGTAATCACAGGAGATTCAATCCTTGCAGCCCATACATTGTAGTCCTTGATATCAAGACTGAGGCTGACCCCAAGCGATACAATGCTGAATTCTTCGCTCATTTCCTTTCCGACGGCATCCACGACCCTGACAGAGAACCTGGCCATTACCTTGTCCGTCTTTTCAGCCTTGGTCTCTCTCAGCATGTTCTTGATGATATTGCTGAAATCAATGAATGAGAATGTTCTTGTCCCTGCCATATTGGCGTCCCATTCAAATCCGGCGCTTTTGAGAGCGATGGCGGAGTCCGAGGTCAGGTCAGCGAAATCAACGGTGCCGGAAACCCCTTTGCCTGCAAGATAATCAGACTCAATCGTTAGGTAACAGTGTGCAATTGATGCCTTTGCGATGAAATTTGCAGATGCATTGCGGCCCTGAGGGTCCATGCCTTCCACGAAATCGTGAACATTGCCTTCTGACTCAAAGCCTGCCAGAGTGATTGACGGGCCGTCCTGAGGAAGAGATGTCGCAGGAATCGTGATGGTCTTCTCCTCTGTATTGACCTCATCGTCGACCGTGATGCTGATTGACAGTCCTCCTTCGGAGGCGTTGGTCGTGATGTTGAATGTCACGAAATCGTTTGGATTGTAAGTGGCCGGAGCAGTCTTGTAGTATTTCCATGTGCCTTCAATGTCGGCATATACTTCAAGAACGAGTTCTCCTGCAGGAATGTATCCGCAGCGTGTCTCTCCTTTTGCAAATTTGACCTGCTTGCCTTTGAACGTGTTGTGCTTCACAATCGCGTAGTAGTCAGGGTAGACCTCACTGATAGTATTGTCAAAATTGATTGCAAGCTTCACATTGGCGAGCTTGGCGACAGCTTCAAGTGTGTTTGCTCCGCGTTCCACTTCGAAAGTCGGGTCGGCCAGGAAATAAGGCTTACCGAATCCGCATCCGAGAGAGTCTCCGAGCTGTGCAACCATCCTGTATTCTCCTGCATTGAGCTTCAAAGTCTTTCCCGCGGTATTCGCGTAGGAGTCATTGTACAGGCGCATCTGATTTTCAGTCTTGTAGATGGCAATCCTGAAATCGTTGATGTCGAGGCCTTCGAGGGCCTCTCCTTCTGCCTTGGTCTGTGCCCGCTGGGAATCCGCCGTGATTGCAATCGTCAGGCTGGCATCCCCTTCGGGAGACTCAACCGGCGAAATCACGCTCTTGGAGCAGGATGTTCCCAGGAGAGCAAGAAAGACAGGTAAGAATCTTAATCGACGCATGTGTGTATAATTAGTTAAGAATTTTTCTTGATTGAAAACCGGTAAGTCAGGCTGATGTTGGCATGTGTGATACCGAACTGCTGCTTTTCCTGATAATCATATATTTCCCATTTCTGGGAATAATCGTTGAATCTGCCGACATTCTGTGTGTAACGCTGGTATCCGATTCCTAACTCCAGTTCAATTCCCCAGGCCTTCTTCCTACCCAGACCGAAGCAGTAACCGTATGAAACGCCTGCGCTCCAGGCCGGAGTCATATTGCTGGATCTCTTGTCATAAAGCCCCTCTTTACCATTCTGATACAGAAGTCCGTCTCTCCATTTCAGGGTGTACCACATGAGCGAGCCGTCTATTGCGACATAGTTTCCATGTCTCATCAGGCTGTTCCTGCCGAACCAGTACCTGAACTGTGGGCGGAATCCGCTAAAATTGGTATCCTTTGCCGGAGCGAATATGTTGTAGGGCGTGTACCAGCCTTCTATGTTGAAGGATATGTGCTTGAACAACTGCAATTCCAAAGCAAGATCAGGTATGACGAGGGCATCTGTCAGAAGGTTCGTCTTTATGCCTATTTTCCAAGAGTCTCCATCCTCTTCCGCCTGAACATCAGCCTTTTCTGAAGCTCTTTCTGAATTTTTAGCTTCCTTGACTTTCTTTTCTTTTGCTGGAGATTTTTCTGTCCGCGGACGTGTCTGCCTGATTTCCGGCTGCTCCTTTACGATGACCTTTGGTGCTTCCCGGATCAGTTCCTTATATATATATATTGTGTCCCTGACATATACGGTATCAACCTTAGGCTTTTCCGGCTGCGGCTTCATTTTGCAGAATATACCGAATCTTACGCTCCGCAGCTCAGGGAAATAGTCCTTTTCGAGAATTTTCCAGACCTTTCCGCCACCAAGCTTTCTGAGGGCGGTCTTCCTCTCGCCCCAGTCCTTGGTTCTGATGATGTTGAGGGCTTCGTATTTATATGGAAGGTCCTCGGATTCTTCAATCATGTCTGCTAGCCTGTCCCAATCTTCCACTATGCTTTTCTTGATTATCTTGTGTTCGGGGATATCAAGAGCATATTGGATATATCGCGCCACATTGTCTGTGCGTGCCTGGCTGAGGGTTACATTTTCGCCCCAAAGGCCTTCGGGTGAGGTGCTGCCGCAGACATATACCCTGTCAAGTTCGATATCAGGGTCTTCAAGCATCTGCATCAGTTCGATTGCAGCAATATTTACTTTAGGATAGTTCTGAAGATTGGAAACTGCGTGCGGAAATGGAATGCGCACAAGGAGACTGTCTTCCACAGTCCCGGAAAAATCGATGTATTCGCCTTGGACGAGCCTTACGAATTTCTGCCCGTAAGCCTGCTGGCACACAAGTATTGCACCAGCGACAAGCGTCAGGATGACCCGCCGTATGTATGTTCTATTCATTGGTCAAGAATCTTTCAATCTGCAAAGGTATGATAAATTGACCAAAGAAACAAACTTTTTGACTGACTTGGAGATGGGACGGTTTTAGATCCCTCACTTTCGTTCGGGATGACAGTGAGGGATTGTTCGGGATGATAGTGAGGAATTTGTCGAAATTGTAGGGATGACAGGGAGGGAGATTAAATGAAAAGGTAGGCGGCAAAGCCGACGATGAGGGCGACCGCGCAATTGATGAGTTTCGCTGAAATAAAGCCTTTCTTGCTTTCGGCAAGCAGCGGGATTGATGCATGCCCGTCCTGGGAAATGCAGCTTGCCAGAAGGACAGGCATTGGCACGAGCCCCGCCGCATAAAGCGTCACGAAAACAAGATGCGGGCCCGATTCTGGGATGATCCCGACTGCCGTGGCAAGCAATATCATCAGAATGGTATTGTCACTGATCCAGTCCTCTATATCAATGTATTGCAGACCGATGCCGATTACAAGCAGCACTCCGAAAGTCCATGCGAATATGGTCGGAAGATGTTTCCTGACGATATGGTTCCACAGATGTTCCTCAATAAAATGGTCGGACGCAAGAATCAATACGACAAGTACGATGACGCTGAGACCTGCGAAGAGAACATTCATCCAGTCCTCGCTCAGAAGGTCTATCTTGAAAGATGCCGTTGCATGATCATCTTCATGGATATGTCCGTGCTCCAGCTCACCGTGTGCCCCATCCCCGTGTGCGCAGGTACATTCGCAGTGGTGCTCATGTCCGTCATGACCTTCAGTTCCGTGCTCATGGCTCAGGCGGCCTGTCGCAAGGGCGGCGATGAAGAGGGCAAGCCCTATGAACATCACGCATCTTTTCCATCCGAAATGCCTGCCATGCCCTTTATGTTCGTGAGGATGCTCCTGCTCGGGGTCGTGGACCACATAACCCTCCTGACAATCAGGGATATCACAGCATTCGCTGTGGTCAGCCTTGTGGCATTTCCGTCTGTGCAGCCTGTCCTTCACCATATCGGTAATTATACCTGCGGCGACAGCCACCACGAACAATATCATGAAAATCATCATCGCCTTGTCCGGCACCATCGCAAGCAACACGAAAGCCTCGTCTCCTGAAGAAGCAATCATCATGGCAATAAGGGCTCCGAAGCTGAAGAGCCCGTGGGTGTAAAGGGATACCGTGGCGAACCCTCCCATGCATCCCGGTATGGAACCCAGCAGGGCGGCTATCACTACCTGTCCGGTCTTGGTTTTGCGCAAGCCCTTGAATACAAGTCCGTTGGATTCGATGTTAAGTGACTCGATCATCATCATCATAACGGTCACGAGTCCGGTGATAAGTATGGAATTCCTGAGAATGTCTATGAAAAGGTGCATGGGATCTGTAATGTCTGTTGTCCGTTATTCTATCCAGCCCGCTATGAAAAGGTTGACTATCGGTCTGAGAGGGGAGTTGGTGGTGAGGGTTATGACCGCAAGCGCTTCTCCTGCGGGCATGGGGGATGTGTCGAGCCTGACCTTGAACTTGACGCTCTGTCCCGGTTTGGCTTCGGGAATAGGTCCGCAAGACCATTTCTGTGCATCGGAATCCACTTTGTACACCTTGAAGGTCTGCTTTCCGCTGTTCTTGAATTCGAATACGGCGTCTATTACGGTGCCCTTCTTCACCTTGCCGAACGAGAACGTGCTGTTCTCGAACATGGGACGGGGACCGTCTGCCTTCTGCTCTTTGGTGAGCCCGTCGAAATTCTCCTTTGTGAACGCCTTGAATGACATGATGCCGTCCAAAGTCTTTCCATTCGCGACAGGGGTCGCGTGATAGATGTTCTCTCCCCATTTCTCCCTGGATGCCCGGACTGTAAATTTCATGTCCGCAGTCTCTCCTGCCGGAATGGGATTGGGAGATATGCTGATTGAAAGCTCCGGTGATACGGATGTGAATGATAATTCAACGGGTCCGGAGGATATGTTGGCAATCTTCACGGCATTGGTCTTCACTCCTCCCTGTTCGAGATTGCCGACTTTTGTCACTTCATCCTTCATGCCTACAGGACCGATATGGACCGGATATCTCTCCTTGAGAGGTATCTTCTTCGCCATGCTTGTACCCCTGAGCTTGAGTATCAAAGGCTTCTTGACATCGGAAAAATAGACCGTGAGGCTTTTGTCGAAAGGATATGGGCCTTCGTCGTTGGAATATGTGGCGGAGATTGTTCCTTTCCCTCCAGGTCTTATCGGCTCCCTTGTCCATTTTACATTGGTACATCCGCAAGAGGATGATACATTGTATATTACGGCCGGCTTGCCTGAATTGTTGGTCACTGTGAAAGTGCATGACACAGGCCCGCTGTCGAGCATGATGTCACCGAAATCGTGTACCGTCCTGTCGATTTCCAGACCATTCCCGACCTGCTCCTGTGAATGCAGGAGAGGGGAGAGGGACAGCGAAACCAGAATCGCCATGCAGTATGTCATAATCCGTTTCATGGTGCAAAGATACTAAAAATGCATATTCCGCGTTTTGATAATCGGAAATAATGGTTAAATTTGCAAAACCTTTTGCCTTAGGCGTAATGGCAGAGACACTAACAATTAAAACAAATAAGACATGGCTTACAAAATTACAGACAGCTGCGTAGCATGCGGAACCTGCATGGGCGAGTGCCCTTCAGGAGCAATTTCAGAGGGCGATATCTACAAGATTGATCCTGAGGTATGTGTTGACTGCGGTACCTGCGCAGACGCTTGCCCTATGGGTGCCATCGTTGCAGAATAATTGCTTCGATTAATCCATTAAAAATAAAGGAGTTGCATGATGGCAGCCCCTTTATTTTTTTTGTCTGTACCTGACCGGTGTTATTTGCAGACCATGATGTCGAGGATCATATTGTCCGTGTTCTGCATGCCAACTGATCCGATGCGGCCGAGATTGCGGATTGTCTTCTCGATGTCCTTCTCGATTATGCCGTCATGTTCGGAAACACAGATTCCCTGCATGGCCAGCACGGCCGACTGGAGAGAACTTGACACACCGGAAGCCACTTTCATGGCGCATCCTACCTTCGCTCCGTCGCATACCATTCCGGTGATGTTTCCTATCATGTTCTTGATGCAGTAGCATACCTGCTCGTACGAACCTCCCCGCAGATATACAAGGCCGCAGGAGGAACCCGTAGAGGCAATCACGCATCCGCAGAGTGCAGACAGCTTGCCGAGATAACCCTTGATATGGATTGCCACCAGGTGGCTCAGCACAAGTGACCTTGCAAGTTCTTCGTCGCTGCATCCGTATTTGATTGAATATGCTATGACCGGCATGGTCACCGTTATGCCCTGGTTGCCGCTTCCGGAGTTGCTCATTGCCGGAAGGGTGCATCCTGCCATCCTTGCGTCTGATGCTGCAGCAGTCATCGACATGGCATAGCTCATGAAATCGTTTCCGAACACCTCCCTGTTGGAAGTCGCGCTTATGGTCTTGCCTACCTGGAGTCCGTAGCTGCCTTTCAGACCTTCGTCGGCGAGGGCGAGGTTGAGCGTCCTCGACTCGAGGATGAATCTTATGTCTTCAAATGACACGCTCTTTGCAAAATCATATATTTCCCTGACAGTCAGGTGGTAGTCTATGGTGCTGCGCTGGTCGTCTCCGCATCCGCATCCCTCCTGCCTGTGCGTGGATGAAAGCACGGTGCGGTCGAAGCAGGTCTCGACAATGTTGTCATGGTCGTCCTCTATCATAGCGCTTGCGCTATGGTCTCCCGAAACGCTGACCGATGCCTTCACGAAGAGTTTGTGGTCGGTTTCTGCAAGTGCTATGGTCACGGATTTCCTTTCGACAAGTTCCTTTGCTCGTGAGATTGAGGCCTCGTCGAGATCATGAAGTACCTCCAGACCGTATTTCGACTTGCCGCATACCGCTCCGAGGGCTGCGGCGATGTGCAGGCCGATCATCCCTGTGCCTGGTATTCCTACACCCATTCCGTTCTTGAGGATGTTTCCGCTGACTTCCACCCTTATGTCGAAATCGGCCGACATCCTCCATCCCGGGCATGCGCTGTCGCACCTTTCCTCGATGATTTCCATTGCCTTGGCCACTGCAAGGGCCACGGCTATCGGTTCCGTACAGCCCAGGGCCGGTTTCACTTCCTTACGGATAAGTCCGATGATTTCACATTCTCTTGGTGTCATAGGTTAAAGTATTCAAGTGTTGATTCAATGGTGTCATACAGGTCTTCTTCGTTAAGGAGACATTCGAGAGGGAATCCGAAGCAAACCGTCCTGTAGCCATCTCCCTCGAAGCTTACTGCCGCGGAAATGCCTGTGTCAGTGTATCTTGCGAATATTCTGCCTTTTTTGTTGTCCGCCGGTACAATCCCGTCCGGACTCTCCACGCAATAGATATCCGGATTTGGAATATTGCTGTATTGCATCGTCCTGCCAGAACATCCTGCATCCTTGGAGACGACCTTCACGGTTGCTGTCCTGCTTGCATGGTTGGTCATCCATCTGAATCCGAGGACTTCCCTGGCGAACTTCATGGACCTTTCCATGAAAATGCTGTCTTTCTGCACCGGATAGATTCTGTCCCAGATGTCCGTGCCTATGTTCGAACCGCTTGCAATCACATTTCCTCCCCTGGAGGTGAACGTTTTCAGGGCATCCTGCATGTCCTGCGTGAAAATTGTGAACCGCTCCCTGGTCACTCCGTTGCCTGTCGTTACCTGTTTCCCGCAGATAAGGTCAACGCATCCGATTCCTTCGGCAACATCCTTGACAGAGCAGAATGCGTCAGCACTGCATGAGCAGAAAGCCTTTCCGGCCTTCATGAAACCTTTGCCGTGAACATAAGGGAAATCGAATGTGTTTCCGGCAGACGCATTTCCGGCATATTCGGTGTATGAAGCCCCGAATCCCGGATTGTCATCATCAGTCCACTCCAGGCCTCTGCGGAACTGGAACATGTCTCCGATGTAGGCTATGTCCCTTATGTACGGAACACCCCTGTCCGTCCTCTCATCGAATCCTGCAAACGACGGCGTGTCAACGAATGCCGGAGCGCTTACCCTGTCGAAATTGTTGACGATGAGAATGTTCCCTCCTTCGGTGGCATTGAGGGGAACCCCCGCGCTGAGTATTTCTGAAGGGAAGCTGCGGCCTCCGTCATTGAATGCGACCACTTTCCACCCGTATATGTGTCCCGGTTCGATTTCCACTTCCGTACAGAATCTTCCGCTCTCTGCCCTTGTTGTCCTGACCACCCGTCCGAGGTCGAAAGGACCGGAGTCGACCCTTGTATAGAGGATGAACCCTTCAGGCTTTGCAGTAGGCTCGATCATGTCTTCTGTCTCCTTCCAGCTGATTGTCACCTTGTCCCTTGAGCTCCCGCTGAAGACGGCGGACATTGACTGTACAGGCAGAGGCTGGACAGTGTAAGGGCAACCGAAACGGTTGGAGAGATATTTCAGCATACCTTTATAGATTGCCCGGCTCGCAACGAAACGGAATGTCGGGTCGAGACCATATTTCATGTCAGCGAAATTCTGGTGTGAGAGCAGCTCCAGGAGCATTGACGGAGCCGATGGTGTCCTTGATTCACGATAGCCCCTGTCCCAGATTTGCCTCCTGCTCCATTCCGGATTCAGGTCCGCCCTCACATCATTGACAATCTGGCTCTGGACCATGTCAGCCAGCTCCCTGCTTGTCATCCTGCTTTCCCTGGACGGCAGCTCCGTGCGTCCCTCCGACTTGTATGTGTATATTGCAAGGGTACCTATGATTGAATCATTCGGCGTAACCCCGGCATCCGAATGGAAACCGAGTGAAAGGTCCACCGGAATGGCCTTGCCGGACAATTTTGCATCCTTTCCTGATTTGGACGGATATACCCTCGAACCTTCAGATATCCATGAAGACCAGTCTCCCCGGGACATGAAATCATCTTTGTAATCGTCCTTGCCCTCATTCGGAGAGAAAACCGTGCTGTCCGCACCGGACCACTGCAGCCAGTATCTTGCACCTTCTGCATTCCTCGGCATTCCGGACACCTCACCATGCCTTTCGATATTGCCCATGCCTCCTCCGAACTTAACTCCGTCAGCTGTCACGACAGAACCGTTCTCATGCCTGTAGCCTTTCGGAGTCCTTGCCTCGAGGCTTACGCAGCACTCTCCGTCCTTTGTGAAAGGGAATGTGCCAAGATAAATCCACATCCCGCCTCCGGTTTTCTGGTTTACGACGAACTCCCGGACGCCTCCTGCATGCCTTACGGTATAATGTGCGCAAGATGTGCTCTGAGGCAGGCTCTTGTATGAAACATAGACCGCATATTCACCTTCCACATCCACGTCCGGACGCCATGTCGCCATCGCTGCTTCCTTCCTGCTGTCTGCCTGAAGACACACGGCACTTCTTGCCGTGCCGAGGGTGAACGGATTGTCCATACCGGAATAGACCGCCTTGATGTCACCGAATCCTGCTCCTGCGTCCTCCCATTCACCGGTTTCCTCATATCTTCCGGCTGTCCTGGCGGGTCCTGTCAGCCCATATCCATATTCCTCTCCGGAAAGTCCTTTGTCGAGCCATGTCGAATCATTGTCCGCGATTATTTCTTCCTTGCGGAAATCCCTTTCGCGCGGCAGCATCACATAAGCCCCGGCATTTTCAAGCATAGGCACGAGGAAAGGCAGGACGAAACTCTGTGTGAACATGTCCTCCACGGTCTGGAACAGGCATGCCCTCTGCCACTCCCATCTTCCAAGCTTCTCCTCATAGTATCTTCCATGGCTCTGCCACAGTGTCACAACCCTGCCTTCGAGGCCTCTGGAGGCTTCCATCCTTCCTATTTCCCTTACGGGAGCACCTCCTTCGGGGTTTTTCGTCCTCTGCCTCGTCTGAGACGGTGATCCGTCGAATCCGAGGGACGGGGTAGTGAGATGGTTGAGCGGAATCATCTTCGAATATATTTCGCCAACCTTGTAATTCTTGTATTTTTCCGGGAAGAGCTTCCTGAGGGTGGAACGGAAAAGCTGGGGGTCATCGTCGTACCACGGCAGGTCGCCGAGACTTTCAGTGAAATAGAAATCGAGGAGTGATCCTCTTTTCATCACGGATTTGAGCTTGAGCTCGCTCGTGACCCCGGTTCTTTCCTTCATTATGACCGTGAGGCTGTCGCATACAGGCTTGAAGTCAGTCACTATGCGGCTCTGGCCATGGACTGCAGACGAGATTATGGCCGCTGAAACTATTGAAATGGCTGCTTTTATGAACTGCTTCATCATTTGCCGTGCCTTTTTCTTGATATGAAGGATGCTATGACCACGATTATCAGTCCGGTTGCCATGCCCATGCAGTCGGCGGCAAAGTCGAGAATGTCACCATCCCTGTACTCCGTGAATGTCTGTGCCACTTCCGTACCGGCAGCGAGGACCATTCCGCACAGCAATATTATGGCGCAAAGTCCCACTTTCTTCCATTTTATCCTCTCTTCCTTGAAGAAGGCGAGCCATGTCAGGACGGGAAACGGCAGGAACATTATGAAATGCACAATCTTGTCCGTCGGTATTCCGAGCCATTTCACCTCGACCTGGGGAAGGGACTCCGTCTGTATTATGCAGAGCACAATCACCGAGGCAAGGTAGAGAAAGAGAATGCCTGCGGAAACATATTTTACCGTATTGCTCATGTCGTCAGAATCTTATTTCTCCGAAAAATTCCGGCCTGTGGAAGTCCGGAGACGGCGTACAGACAGGATTCCAGCTGAGGAAATGAGGATGTGCGGTAGCATCGGCGCATTTGTAGAAATTTGCCCTCAGGGATGCTGGAAGGCTGTTCGTGTCCACTCCGATTATGTCAAGCGGAATGCACATTCCGACGCTCCAGCTGAATACATTTCCGCTCTCGTCATATTCTTTCTTCTCGATGTTCACGATGCGGCGGATTCTTGCCATGTCGCTGTCTGCGATTTTCGTCGGGTCGTTGCGCCCGGTCCTCTTCGATGCGAGGAGGGAACCGATGCATGTAAGCTCGAAATTGTAATAAGTGCCGTCGGACGGATGAGCCACGAAGAACTCGCAACAGCTGTCCTCCCATGAATGTCCCTGGTCCTGCAATGCCTTGGCCCTGAGGTCGAGGCCCCTTACGCTGTACATCAGGCACAGATGGGTCTCGCTTCTTGCCACCGATACGGCAGCCAGAGGGGTGTATGGAAATTCACCCGGCCAGTTGTTCTCGTTTATGAATGCTTTTGCTCCGGAGGTCTCGATAGCGTTCTCCAGGGACTTGTCGTCCATTTTGTCGAGGGACGGGATGAATGGTATATTTATAATCTTCATGATGTCTGGAATTTATATATATGATTGTATATCAGGTTATAATGCCTGCATATCGTTGAGTTTCCTGTAATATCCACCGAGGGCGAGCAGATCTTCATGCTTGCCTCTTTCGACTATGCGGCCCTCGTGCATCACGCAAATCTCATCGGCATTCTTGATTGTGGAGAGCCTGTGGGCTATGGCGATGGTGGTGCGTGAGTTGGTGAGTTTGTCGAGAGCATCCTGGACTATCCTTTCGGATTCGGTGTCGAGGGCTGATGTCGCTTCGTCGAGGATGAGAATCGGAGGGTTCTTCAATATGGCCCGTGCAATGCTGATACGCTGCCTCTGTCCGCCGGAAAGCTTGGATCCGCGGTCACCGATGTTGGTGAAATAGCCGTCCTCCTTCTCCATGATGAATTCGTGGGCGTTGGCAATCTTGGCCGCCTCGATTACCTGCTCGAGTGTCGCGCCTTCCACTCCGAAGGCTATGTTGTTGAAAATCGTGTCGTTGAAGAGGATGGCCTCCTGGTTGACATTGCCTATGAGGCTGCGGAGCTCCTTGATGCTTACATCCCTGATGTCTTTTCCGTCAATGGTTATGGAGCCTCCTGTCACGTCATGGTAACGTGGAATCAGGTCCACGAGGGTGGATTTTCCGGAACCTGACTGTCCGACGAGGGCTATTGTCTTGCCTTTCGGTATTTCGATGTCTATGTCCTTGAGAACCTGCTTGCCGTCCTCGTAGGTGAAATTCACTCCGCTGTATTTGATACGGTCATGGAATCCATTGATTTTTACAGGGTTGGCAGGTTCCTTGATATTGTTTTCGGCGTTCATTATCTTGTCCACCCTTTCCATTGAGGCGAGTCCCTTGGGGATGTTGTAGGTGGCCCTGGCAAATTCCTTCAGAGGGGCTAGAACGCTGTATAGGATAACCATGTAGAATATGAATGTCGGGGCGTCAATCGGGGAGTTCTCGCTCAGGATGAGTGTGCCTCCGAACCAGAGAACCACCATAATCATCACCGTCCCGAGGAATTCGCTCACAGGATGCGCTGAAGCCTGTCTTACGGCAACCCTTCCGGATGCGTCCCTGTAATCGTTGGCCGTCTTGCTGAAACGGCTTATCATCTTATCTTCCGCTATAAATGCCTTGATAATCCGCAGGCCGCCGAGGGTTTCTTCAAGCTGCGACATTGTCTCGCTCCATTTCTGCTGTGCCTCAAGGGATTGGCGTTTGAGTTTCTTGCCGATTACTCCCATTCCCCATGCCATGAGGGGAACCACGGCGAGGGTGAAGAGGGTGAGCTCCCAGCTTATGAAAATCAGGGTGGCGAAATATATGATTATGAGAATCGGATTCTTGATAAGCATGTCGAGGGAACTGGTTATGGATGTCTCGATTTCGCTGACATCGCCGCTCATCCTTGCGATTATGTCGCCTTTCTTCTGCTGTGAGAAGAAGCCGAGAGGCAGGTGCATGAGCTTGTCATAAACCATTATCCTTATGTCTCTTACAACACCAGTGCGGAGCGGTACCATTATGGCTGAAGACCCGAAGTAGCATGCCGTCTTCATGGCTGTCGTAATGCCGAGGAAGAGCCCGAGGAACAGCAGGGTGAGGGAGCCTCCGAACCTGGCCATCAGCACTGAGGCAAAGTAGTACATGTTGTTGGTCAGCATATCCTTGACCGATGCTCCGCTGTCCCACGGGATGAATTCATACACCGTCGTGTCGATGTTGAAAAGCATCTGGAGTATTGGGATTATCAGTGAGAATGAGAATATGTTGAATATGGCGGAGAGGAGGTTCAGTACCACTGCTCCTCCGAGGTATTTCTTGTATGGTGAGGCAAATCTAACCAGTATGTGCCAGAATTCTTTCATTTTATCCTTAAAGTATTATTATCATTCAGATGTCTCGGCTTCGCTCGCTTTCATTTCGACTAAGCGAAGCGCACGGAGAAATCTATCCGGCAAAAATAACAAAAACCCCCGTCATTCCAAAGTCTCAGAGCATCTTGGTAAGCCAATGGTAAATAAGCCATATCCTTTTGACCATGATTTCGGGAGAGAGCGAATCCGCCGTATCCCTGGTCCTGTTGGTGTTCATGGTTATGCCTGAAGTGAAGAGCACGGCAGGAACATTGTGGTCACGGAATACCTTCTGGTCAGACAGACCGTAGAAAATTCGGGTGAAATTCTCGCTGCCGTAATAGTCAAGACCGATATGCAAGTCAATGGAATACATGCGGTTGCACAGCTGCAGCACCTCCCTCTTTTCCCTTGGCAGGGAATGGGTTCCGAGCATTATCATATAATCCTCACGACCTTTCGCCAAAGGTGCCAGAGTACTTCCTATCTGGTCGATATTCACCATAAGCCTGATTTTGTCAGGTGTCACGGCCTTTCCTGTCAGCGGGTCCCTGAGTTCCCCGTTCTCAATCATTTTCCACATGGCTTCAGACCCGGCCATATCCAGTTCCTTGGCATCGAATGCAGTGAATATTATGTTGCTGTCATAAGATTTCCCGATGGTCTTCATTGCAGAGAACATGTCGGCGAGACATACCATAGCCACGGTTCCCGAAGCGTTTGCATCAGCCCCCGGATAGACATTGCCCCCAAGGTTGCCGAGATGGTCATAATGGGCTCCCACGACCACATATCTGTCACACGGCTTCTTCAGCGACCCGGGCAGCATTCCGACCAGATTGTGGCCTACAAGACCTTTCCCGGCATAGAAATGCTTGACGAAAGTGCTGTCGAAAGGCAGCAGGCCCGCTTTCTGGAACTGCCTGTATATGCGGAATGCCGCTTCCGACCCTCCTCTCGTGCCTGTCGCCCTTCCCTGGCACAGGGTGTCAGAAAGAAAGCCGACATTCCTCACAATCTTCTCCTTCCATACCATGTTCCGTGCCGGCTCATGTTCCTTCACAATGCTTCCCTGAGCCCAGCCTGCGAGGGACAATATGAGTCCGCACAACACAGAAAAGGTCTTTTTGGTGTATTTTTTGATTATTTTTGCCATCCGAGCAGTTAAATTGCGTACATTTGCAAAATTGGCTTTTTCATTTGAGCCCGATTCCGGGCGCCAAATTTAGGAAAAACTATTAAAAGGAGGAAATTATTGTTTATGCACAAAGTTTTGAAATCACTTCTGGTTGTCTGCCTGCTTGTCATTGCAGGTACAGCGGAACTTTATGCACAATATGACAAGGATGTCTTCTTTATGAGGGGCAGGCACGCCCTTGCAGAAGGCAAATATTCCCTCGCCATCGAAAATTTCAACATCCTTTCCCAGCTCGACACGGCCGACTACTGGACATTCTTCTTCCGCGGCATAGCCAAATACAACCTCGGCGACCTCAGGGGAGCCAGGAACGACTTCGACCGATCCGTGAGAATCAACCCGGTATTCACGTCCGGCTACCACTACAGAGGCATAACCGAGAGCCGTTTCGGTGACTACGATTCCGCCCTCGCCGACCTCCAGCATGCAATCCAGCTGCGCCCAGGTTATACCGGCCTCTATTTCAGCCGCGGTGTCACATATTTCCTCTCAGGCCAGTTCGACAAGGCCGTCGGAGATTTCGACAGATATATAAGGAAAGAACCGAAGGACCCTTCGGCATATCTGAACAGGGGAGCCTCATGGCTTTTCCTCGGCGATACCCTCAAGGCGGTGAACGACTACAACAAGGCCATCAAGCTCGACCGTTTCGACCCGGAAGGCTATGTCCGCAGAGGCCGTCTGTATGCTTCGCAAAAGAAATACGACCTTGCCATAGCCGACATGAACAAGGCCATAGAACTGGACACGGCCAATACCTTCGCCTATTTCAACAGGGCTATAATGCTTTATGAAAGAGAGAATTACCGTGATGCTATGGACGACCTGAACAGGGTGCTCCGCGACGAGCCAGGCAATGCTCTCACATTGTACAACCGAGGCCTCATCAGCGCACAGCTCGGAGCATACGAAGATGCCCTCGCCGACATGGACAGGGTTCTCGACATCAATCCGGAAAATGTGCTGGCCTATTTCAACAGGGCCTCGATTTTCATAGAAATGGGCATGTACCGCGACGCCCTCGAAGACTATGACAGGGCCATCGAACTCTATCCGGACTTCGCCAAGGCATATATGAACCGATCATATGTCAAGAACCTGCTCGGTGACTACAAATCTTCGAAGAACGACTACGAGACAGCACAGAACAAAATCAAGGAATACCGTGAGAAGAATGTTTCAGATGAGGGTTCATTTGCCGACACGACAAGAAAATACAGCTCCCTGATAGCCCTGGATGCCGATTTTGCGAAAAAGGATTTCAATGACGAGCTCCTTCAGCATAGGGACATAGACATAAAGCTCAGGCCTCTGTACAGATTCGTGCTCACAGGACAGAAAGATGAGACAAGCTATGCGCTCCGCAGGGGATATGAGAATCCTCTCGTGTCGCGCTTCGAGGCTTCCCTGCCTGTGGGGATGGCTGTCAGGAACACTGATGGCGTGACGGACAAGCGCGTCCTTGACCAGGTGGAGAAGGCTGCGTGGGCCGGTTCCTCTTCGCAGGAGCTTTTCATGAGGGCTGTGCATGACTATTCTCTCAAGCAGTTCAACTCCGCACTCAACTATTACGGCCAGGCGATTGAGTCTTCCGAGGCGGACAGCGGAGTGGACAAGCTCTACGGAGCTTTCTACCGTGTAAACAGGGGAGTGCTGAGGGCTGAGATGATTGATTTCATCACCTCGATTGAAAGCAATGTGCAGGTGCTGTCGATGGACGACACCGGCAACACGAGGGCGAGGGTGCGTGATCAGGTGTCAAGACAGTATGACTATTCTGATGCAGTCGAGGATATGAAGGCAGCGGCAGCCTCCGTGCCTGACATACCTTATATATATTTCAATCTCGGCAATCTTTACTGCCTGTCGGGAGAGCATATCAATTCAATAGAGAACTATACCAGGGCCATAGAGCTTTATCCATATCTGGGCGATGCCTATTTCAACAGAGGTCTTGTACTTATATATCTGAAAGACAAGGAGAAAGGCTGCATTGACCTGTCCCGTGCAGGAGAGCTCGGAGTGTCCGACGCCTATGGCGTGATCAAAAAATATTGTGAGGAGGAAAAGTAGGAACATGACAAAAGCGATCATTTTCGATATGGGAGGCGTCCTTGTGGACCTTGACCTCAAAGCCTGCAGCGATGCATTCAAGCAGGATCTCGGATTCATGAAGATAGACGAAATCCTTGATGCATGCCATCAGAAAGGGATTTTCAGCGACCTTGAGCAGGGACTGATATCTGCTGACGATTTCCGCAGCTACGTGTTGGCGAATTCCCGTCCGGGATGCACTGCGGCAGATGTGGACAAGGCTGTGTGGGCCATTCTTTTGGGCATCGCTCCTGAGAAGGCAGACCTTCTGCGCCGTCTTTCCCTCACCCATGACATCTATATGCTCAGCAACAACAATCCTATAGCGATAGTCCGCGCCCGTGAAATCTTCGAGGAGGCCGGCATCCCGATGGATTTCATTTTCAAGAAATGCTATTGCTCGTATCAGATGAAGATGCTCAAGCCTTCGCGTGAGTTCTATGATGCTGTGGCTGAGGATATTGCCATCGACAGGAGCGGTATGCTCTTCATAGATGACTCCTTGGCGAATGTAGAGGCTGCTCTTGCTGCCGGTATTCCGTCCGTGCACTACAGGCCGGGCGAGTCGCTTTCGTCCCTGGTAGAAAAGACTCTGGAGGGCCGTTGCTGATGGTCAGGTTTATGAGTTTTTCAAGCGGAAGCTGCGGCAACTGCTATTATCTTGGCAATGAATCCGGAGCCGTGCTCATCGACGCCGGAGTGAGCCTGCGCAGACTGAAGAAGGCCATGACGGAGAATCATCTCGAAATGGATTCAGTCAAGGCAGTGCTCGTTACGCATGATCATCTTGACCATATCAGGCACTTGGGATCTTTCTGCAAGCGTCTGAGTCTTCCTGTCTATACCACGCCGGCCATCCACAGCGCCCTTGCACGGCATACTTTCACCTCTGACTGGATTGCTCCGTGCAGGCGTGAGCTGGAAGCTGGGCAGATAGAATATATCGGCGGGATGAAGGTGTCTTCTTTCGTCGTTCCTCACGACGCCACTCAGACCGTCGGCTATTCTATCGTTATGGAGGGCTGCAGGTTCGTGATAATGACAGACATCGGACGCATGACAGACGAGGCCGTATCCATAGCCTCGGAGGCCGATACCGTCGTGCTCGAGTCGAATTACGATATGGACATGCTTATGGGAGGCCCTTACACATATGATCTGAAGATGAGAATAGTCCAGGGATGCGGCCATTTGAGCAACGATGAATGTGCCAGTGCCGTGTCGAGGTTCCTGCATCCGGGCCTAAAGAACATTTTCCTGTGTCATCTGAGCGAGAACAACAATACGCGCGATTTAGCCTACAAATGCACTCTTGATGCTTTGAGACGCAGTGGAGCGGAGCCGGGAACCATAGCGCTGCGCTGTCTTCCGCGACAAGTTCCTTCCCAGTTGTTTAATCTCTGATATTCAGTCAAGAAGATCTCTCCGTGCGCTTTGCTTAGTCGAGATGACACAAAAGGCAATTGGGGGGGGCATTATGATTAAAGGGTTGCGAGCACGATGATGCCGCTGATTCCGATATAGGCATATACCAGATAGTTGAGGACCTTGGCCGGAATGTGCCGGAAGACAATCGCCCCGAGAGCAGTCCCGATGACCACCCCTCCGAGTCCATATAGATATCCTTTCCCTACGGCCCCTGTAACGAATCCGTTCCCGGCCCTGGCGAATGTCATGAAGAGATTGCCGAGAACGAAATACCATTGGGTTATGGCGATGTAATGTTCCTTGTCCGGCTCCGAAGAAATGAAATACAGGACGGCCGGCGGTCCCTGCATTCCGAAGAATCCTCCCATCACACCGCTGATCGCTCCTGCCCCGATCTGGACTCCGAGGGAAGGGCGGAGGTGGATTTTCCTGCTGAAGAACGTGAAATACAGGGAGGTGATTATCAATACGATACCAAGAATGAACCTCAGCATCCTGTCCTGCATTCTTGCAAGGCAGAACACAGCTGCAGCAGAAAAAATCATGAAGGTCAGAAGGATGGGCAGGAGCCTTTTCCAACTGACAATTTTGCGCATCCTGATTGCTGTGATGAGGGAGGTGGTCAGTGCCAGCAGTCCGGAAAGAGCCGTAGCTTCCCCGTAGGAGGGCATCAGGAAGGGCAGCATGGTCATTATGAATATTCCGAACCCGAATCCGATTGTCCTCTGTATGAAACTGGCGCAGATGCTCAGCAGCAATATGTACAGGGCATTCATCAATATAAAAAAAGAGGATGACCTTTTGGGTCACCCTCTCTTAAAGTGATGCTAGAGCTTAGGACCTGCTGCTACGAGAGCCTTGCCGAGGTCGTTGCCTGTGAACTTGGTGAAGTTCTTGATGAAGCGGCCTGCGAGGTCTTTTGCTTTCTCCTCCCACTGGCAAGCGCATGAATATGTGTCGCGTGGGTCGAGGATTGCAGGGTCAACTCCAGGAAGCTCTGTAGGAACTTCAAAGTCGAAGTAAGGAATCTTCTTTGTAGGAGCCTTCTCAATTGAACCGTCGAGGATAGCGTCGATGATGCCGCGGGTGTCGCGGATTGAGATACGCTTGCCTGTTCCGTTCCATCCTGTGTTCACGAGATATGCCTTTGCACCTACAGCCTGCATCCTCTTGACGAGCTCCTCGCCGTATTTGGTCGGGTGGAGTGAAAGGAATGCTGCGCCGAAGCAAGCAGAGAAGGTTGGAGTAGGCTCAGTGATGCCACGCTCTGTACCTGCAAGCTTTGCGGTGAATCCTGAGAGGAAGTAGTACTGGGTCTGCTCAGGAGTAAGGATTGACACTGGAGGAAGTACTCCGAATGCGTCAGCAGAAAGGAAGATAACCTGTTTTGCGTGAGGACCCTTAGATACCGGTTTAACGATGTTGTCAATGTGGTAGATAGGGTAAGATACGCGGGTGTTCTCTGTAACGCTCTTGTCGGCGAAGTCGATCTTGCCGTCTTCAGCAACTGTAACGTTCTCGAGGAGAGCGTCTTTCTTGATTGCTTTGTAGATGTCCGGCTCTGACTCTGGGTCGAGGTTGATAACCTTTGCATAGCAACCGCCCTCGTAGTTGAAGACTCCCTCGTCGTCCCAGCCGTGCTCGTCGTCACCGATGAGAAGGCGCTTAGGGTCGGTTGAAAGGGTGGTCTTGCCTGTTCCTGAAAGTCCGAAGAAGATTGCTGAGCTCTTTCCTTCCTTGTCAGTGTTGGCTGAGCAGTGCATTGAAGCGATGCCGCGGAGAGGGTTGAGGTAGTTCATGATAGAGAACATACCTTTCTTCATCTCACCGCCGTACCATGTGTTGATGATTACCTGCTCCTTTGAAGTGAGGTTGAATACTACAGCGGTCTCTGAGTTGAGTCCGAGCTCCTTGTAGTTCTCTACCTTTGCCTTTGAAGCGTTGAATACTACGAAGTCAGGCTCGCCGTATGCTGCAAGCTCCTCTTCTGTAGGGCGGATGAACATGTTCTTCACGAAGTGTGCCTGCCATGCAACTTCAACGATGAAACGCACTTTGAGGCGAGTAGCAGGGTTTGCTCCGCAGAAAGTATCGACAACATAGAGCTTCTTGTTTGAAAGCTCCTTGACAGCAAGCTCCTTGAGAGCTTTCCAAGTCTCAGGGGTAACTGGCTTGTTATCATTCTTGTACTCCTCGGAAGTCCACCATACTGTGTCCTTGCTGGTCTCGTCCATTACAAAGAATTTGTCTTTAGGAGAACGGCCGGTGTAAACGCCAGTCATTACGTTTACGGCTCCGAGCTCAGTAAGGGTTCCTTTGTCGAAACCTTCAAGTGCAGGGTTGAGTTCGTCGTTGTACAGAGTGTCGTAGTCAGGGTTGTAAACTACCTCTGTGGCACCAGTGATGCCGTACTTGGTCAAATCGATTTTGCTCATATAAAATGTTTTATTTAGGATTTATTTTTCGTTTCTTTTCGTTTTGTTTCAAATTTATTTTCATTTTGGGGCCATCTCCCTTTTTAGGCGATGCAAAAATAAAAATTTTTAGTGATTGTACAAAGCCCTGCGGCAAATAAATTTGCATGTCAGTCCCATGTCACCTTCATGTCGCCTTTATGTCAGTCCCGACCCCTAAATTCCGGATCCCCAAACCACCTGCACAAAGCATGCCGCAGATGAAATATAAAACTATCCGTCATATACTGAAGTCTTTCTGAAAAATGTATTAACTTTGTATGAATTGTACTCAAAAGTCCGTGAAATATGTTGTACCCGATTGGCATTCAAAGTTTCGAATATATACGCAAGAATGGTTATGTCTATGTTGACAAAACCAAATTGATTCATAAACTTGCGGCAACTGGTAAACATTACTTTCTCAGCCGCCCGCGCCGTTTTGGGAAGAGTCTCCTTGTTTCCACGATGGAGTCTTATTTCAGCGGTAGGCAAGAATTGTTTGAGGGATTGGAAATTGCCCAGTTGGAGAAAGAATGGATCAAATATCCGATTTTGCATATTGATTTGAGTGGTAAATCGTACGATTCCCCGGATGTCCTGTTGAAAGTCCTTGACAATTCCCTTATGAACTGGGAAAATAAATACGGCATCAAGAATCTTTCGGATGTTCCTGGGCTCCGTTTGGAAAACATAATTGAGGCAGCAAGCAGACAAGCAGGATGTCAGGTGGTGATTCTGATTGATGAATATGACAAGCCTATTGTGGACAACCTTGGAAACCCGGAGCTTTCAGACATTTTCAGCAAGCAGTTGCAGGGGTTTTACAGTGCGATGAAATCCAACGATGAGTTCATCAAGTTCAGTTTCCTTACCGGCGTGACAAAGATTGGCAAATTGAACATTTTCAGTGGGTTGAACAATCTCAAGGATATTTCGATGGATGCCCGGTACACGGATATATGCGGCATATCCGAAGATGACCTAAAAAAATATTTCAAGGAAAGTGTCAATGAACTTGCTGCCGCCAGTGACTTGACGGAGGAAGAATGCTACCTCAAATTGGCTGAAATGTATGACGGATATCATTTCCGTCAGGATTCAAAAGGGGTTTACAACCCGTTCAGTGTTCTGAATACATTCGATTCCGGAGAATTCAAAGAATACTGGTCCGAAACCGGTACCCCATCTTTTCTTGTGGAGTTGATGAAGAAAACCTCCTATGATGTCACGAGGCTTACATGTGATGAAGTGGATTCCTCGCTTCTGTCCGGAGTGAACAGCGATTTGAACAATCCTGTTCCATTTCTCTACCAGGCAGGATACCTTACAATCAAAGACTACGATAAAGGATACAATCTCTACAAACTTGGATTCCCGAACAGAGAGGTGAAGGACGGATTCTTGAATTATCTCCTGAATTTCTATGCTCCGGTTCAGTCTGAATCTACGAATTCTTTGATAGCCAGAATGTCACGGGACATCCGGAGTGGAAATGCAAATGGTTTCCTGCAAAAATTGCAGGCTCTTTTTGCCAAGACAAGTTATCAGATTCAAGGCAATTCGGAAAAGGACTTTCAATATGCGATGTACATCATTCTGGAGTTGATGGGAGAATATGTTGAAGTAGAGAAATCAACATCTGAAGGCAGGATTGACATTCTGCTTCAGACAGATTCATTTATATATGTCATTGAAATCAAGATCAACGGGTCTGCAGATGCTGCATTGCAACAGATTGAAGACAAGGCTTATACCCGTCCATTCTCAACGGACGACAGAATGCTTTTCAAGATAGGAGTAAACTTCTCTTCCAGGACCCGCTGCATCGAAGAATGGAAAATTGCCGAGTGAGCATTATGGCATGACACCGTTAGAAACACTGAAGAAATATTGGGGATATGATTCCTTCCGCCCCATGCAGGAGGAGATTGTCGAGTCTGCTCTCGGAGGGAGGGATGTGCTTGCTATCCTGCCGACGGGAGGAGGCAAATCCGTATGTTTCCAGGTGCCGGCCATGATGAGGGAAGGAATTGCCATAGTGGTGACTCCTCTCGTGGCCCTGATGAAGGACCAGGTGCAGAATCTCTCCTCGAGAGGTATCAAGGCTCTGTGTGTCAATTCCGGAATGGGCCGCAGGGAGGTTGATCTTGCCCTGAACAATGCTGCTTATGGTGATTTCAAATTCCTGTATGTGTCCCCGGAGAGGCTCGGGACCGCTCTTTTCAAGAGATATGTCGGGCAGATGGATGTCAGCTTCATCGTCGTGGACGAGGCGCACTGCATATCCCAGTGGGGTTACGATTTCCGCCCGGACTATCTTGCCATCGGAGACCTCAGGCAGACGGTAGATGCCCCTGTCATAGCGCTTACTGCCACGGCCACTCCTGAGGTGGCCGATGATATAATGGACCGCCTCGCTTTCAGGCAGCGCAATCTGCTCAAAAGCGGGTTCGAAAGGCCGAATCTGTCATATATTGTCCGCAAATGCGAGGACAAGCAGGGGCAGCTTCTTTCAATCTGCAATTCTGTCAAAGGCACGGGAATCGTCTATGTTCGCAGCCGCAAAAGGACGGAGGAACTTGCTGAATTCCTTACGGCCCAGGGGATTGCCTCTTCTTTCTATCATGCGGGTCTCGGTCCTGACACCAGGTCGGCGAGGCAGGAAGCGTGGAAGGACGGGCGCATCAGGATGATGGTCTGCACGAACGCTTTCGGAATGGGCATAGACAAACCCGACGTCAGGTTCGTCGTGCATTATGACGTGCCGGACAGTCCGGAGGCTTATTTCCAGGAGGCCGGACGCGGTGGACGTGACGGAAAGAGGAGCTTCGCCGTCATGCTCTGGAACGTGACCGACATAAGAAGGCTCCGCCAGTGTGCGACAGTATCGTTCCCGGGGCTGGATTATATAGAGGACATATATAATAAGGTACACACATTTTATGGCATTCCTTATGAGGCCGGGGCGGGGAGGCAGATCAAGTTCTCGTTGGAGGATTTCTGTAAGCATTATTCTTTGCAACGTTCAAGTGCTTGGTATGCAATTCTTTACCTTGAAAGGACAGATCATTGGACCCTCTCGGAGGATGTGGATATCGCTACGAGGGTGCAGATTGTCGTGGACCGGCGCGACCTGTACGACGTGCATCTGGAGGACGCCCAGGAGGCCGTTCTGGAGACACTCATGCGCAGGTATTCCGGGGTGTTTTCATATCCGGTGCCTGTAGATGAGGATTATGTTGCCGCTTCGGCAGGTGTGGGTGTGCCGGTTCTCCGCCAGCTTCTTTACAAACTTTCGCTTGAACATATAATAAGGTATGTGCCATGCACCAATGCCACCGTCCTGTTCCTTCATCATGACCGCCTCAGACCGAAGAATGTCTTTCTTGATCCGGAGAAATACAATCTCCTGAAGGAGTCGATGCTCCGCAGGGTGGGGAAAATGATTGATTATGTGCAGGAAGCGGATGTGTGCAGGAGTTCCTATCTTCTTGAATATTTCGGTCAGGAGGGAGCGGCGCCTTGCGGGACATGTGATGTGTGCCGTGGAAGGAAGGCCGCGGTCAAGGGCAATGAGAGGTTGAGGGAGGAGATTAAGGAATATGTTGACGGCAAGGGGGGCAGACTGGACTTGGAGGATGTCCTGGGGTATTTCTGTCCTGATGCCGGTGACGGGGCCGCGGCGGCTGAGCGTGACAGGGTCGTGGCTTTGGTCAGGGCTTTGGCCGATGAAGGGGATATTCGGCTTTGAGATTTCTCGACTCCGGCCGTTCCGGCCTCCGCTCGAAATGTCCTATGCGCTTGACCAGGGATTCTCAACGACCAAGTTCCTTCTCGGAGTCACATGGAGATTCGGAAAGAGTACCAACGCTTCAAGACGCAATGTAGGCAAGCTAGACGAGAGCGACAGGATGTAGCTTAGAACAGACCGTAAACCCAGTTCCACACAAGGAACCTCGAGAATTTGCCGACAAGCATCAGGACGATGGTCCAGAAAGGCTTCGTTCTGTAGAATCCCAAGGCAATTGCCACAACGTCACCTATGACTGGCACCCAGCAGATGAGTGCCAGCCATACTCCGTATCTGTCCACCTTCTGTTTCTGCCTTTCAAGTGTCTCAGGCTTGACCTTGAACCATTTTTCGATCCATTCCCATTTGCCGATCCATCCTATGAAATAGGTAAGCACGCTGCCGAGCCAGTTGCCGATGGTACCGACAATGAGGCATCCGACAGGGTTGGAAGTGGCTGCAAGGATGGCGATGTAAAGGGCATCCGAGCTGAAAGGCAGGATGGTGGCGGCAAGGAATGTACCGATGAAGAGGCCTATGAGGCCGAGACTCTGCAACCATTCCATGGTCAGTTCCTTTTGGCTTTGAAGAAATCCCTTACAAGGGCGCTGCATTCTTCGGAGAGCACTCCTGAAACTACTTCTGTCCTGGGGTGCATCAGGCTCGGAGAAAAGAGTGAGAAGCCTCTCTTAGGGTCGTCCGCTCCATAGACCACCTTGCCGATTTGGGACCATGCGAGAGCTCCTGCGCACATCGGGCAAGGCTCCACGGTAACGTATATCGTGCAGTCGTTGAGGTATTTGCCTCCCATGGCCTCTGTGGCGGCAGTGATGGCAATCATCTCGGCGTGGGCTGTCGCGTCGTGCAGTTTCTCGGTCATGTTATGACCTTTGCCGATTATCCTTCCACGGCATACTACCACAGCGCCGACAGGAACCTCGTCCTCCTGTGCCGCTACCATGGCCTCCTTCAAGGCCTCCTTCATGTATTTCTCGTTTTCGTCCATATCTCAATAGGAACCCTGTGTCATTAAACTCGTAGGGCGTGAACCAATCGGATTGGTCACGCCCTACAGTAAAAGTCTACCCCTGAACAATGAAAGACAATCCGGGGGAAGGGACTTACCACCTGTCTTCAGATGATACGGTCAGTTTCTTGCGTCCGTGACGACGGCGGGCTGCAAGCACGCGGCGTCCGTTCGGAGTGGACATGCGCTCGCGGAAGCCGTGTTTGTTGCGACGTTTGCGCTGCGATGGTTGGAATGTTCTTTTCA
>JBJEBN010000069.1:0-11965 GCA_051870095.1 Candidatus Cryptobacteroides sp.
AATATAGCAAGATATTGCCAAACAAAAAAGCAAGTTCTGGCGAGGTTGCAGAATCAAATTTATTTTTTAACTTTGGAAGATATATGAAAACGATACTATGACATACATTTCACTGCCAAAGAAGGATGATTCCCGACGCCTGGTGTTCTATCTGGCGATGGAGGAATATGTCGCCTCCCACCTTGACGAGCTGTTCCCCGGCAAAGAAATCAAGGAAGCGTTTTTCATGTGGCAGGTCCCTCCTACTGTCATCTTCGGACGCAACCAGGTGATGGAAGCAGAGGTTAACATGCCTTACTGCAAAGAGAAAGGCATCCGTCTGTTCAGACGCAAGAGCGGAGGCGGATGTGTCTATTCGGACTGGGGCAACATCATGCTGTCCTACATAACCGATTCAACGGATGTGGCCTTCACTTTCGAGAAATACCTCCAAAGAGTGGCACTCATACTGCGCAACGCAGGACTGAATGCCACGACTTCAGGCCGCAACGATATCCTCGTGGACGGGAGGAAAGTGTCAGGCAACGCATTCTTCCTCCAGCCGAAGTCAAGCATAGTCCATGGCACAATGCTGTATGACAGCGACTTCGACGAACTCGTAAAAGCCATAACACCATCTCAGGCCAAGATACAGAGCAAGGGCGTGGAATCGGTCCGCCAGCATGTGACCAATCTGCGTCCTTATTTCATTGAAGCAGACACCCCGTGGAAGCGTTCACTCGGCGAAATCGGGAACTTCAAGAAATACATTGCATACGAATTCTGCGGAATCAGGGGCACGGACGGGAAATACAGCCGCCTGGACGAAATCGTCCTAAGCGACAGCCAGATATCAGAAATCGAGAAAATCGAGGCAGGCTATCTAGACCCGTCATTCCTCGAAGGCAGGAACCATTCATATACGGCATCGCGAAAAGGCAAAATCGAAGGAGTGGGTGAAGTCTGCGCGGAATACAGTATGGTCGGAGACACCATTTCCAGATGCCACCTTTCTGGAGATTTCTTCCCGCTGAAGGATGGTCTTGACGATGTACTGACCAAGGCCCTCGAAGGACGGCATGACACGAAGGAGGATGTGCTTGAAGCCATCGGAAGCATAGACTTCGGTGAATATGTCGGAGGCCTCAGCGGCGGAATCCTGGTTGAATCATTGTATAAATAACTACATATATGGAAGACAACCTCAAAAAAACATGTCTGTATAACAGCCATGTGGCTCTTGGAGCCAAGATGAGTCCTTTTGCAGGATTCATGATGCCGATCCAGTACAGTTCGATAACGGAGGAACACAATGCAGTCCGCAACAGGACCGGAATGTTCGATGTGTCACACATGGGAGAAATCTTCGTGAGCGGACCTGATGCTGAAAGCTTTGTCAATCACATATTCACCAATGAGGTGAGGGGGTTCGAGCCCGGAAAGGTTCTTTACGGCATGATGTGCCATCCAAGCGGAGGAGTCGTGGATGACCTGCTGGTTTACAGGGAGTTCGAGCCTGACCATTTCCTCCTGGTGGTCAATGCGGCCAACATCGCAAAGGATTATGAATGGATCTGCTCTCAGGCTGCGGGCTATGACGTAAAGGTAGTGAACGAATCAGACAACTGGGGACAGATAGCCGTACAAGGCCCTGATTCAGAGAAGATTGTAACAGAAGTGCTCTCACTTGCAGAAGCTTCGGGACTCGTCTTCTATACATATTGCGAATCTTCTTGGAAAGGCGCAAGGATGGTGCTCAGCCGTACCGGATATACAGGAGAGGACGGATTCGAGCTCTATACGACCACTGAGGGAATCCGGGAAATATGGGACATCCTTCTCAAGGCCGGAGTAACTCCGTGCGGTCTCGGATGCCGTGATACATTGCGCTTCGAGGCGGGGCTTCCTCTTTACGGTGACGAACTTTCAGACGACATAACCCCTGTGGAGGCTGGTCTCGGAATGTTCTGCAAGCTGGACAAGGAATTCATCGGCAGGGATGCCCTAGCTGCCCAAAAGGCGGAAGGACCTGCAAGGAAGCTCGTCGGAATCGAGATTTTCGACAAGGCAATTCCGCGCGCCACATATCCTGTTGAGACTGAGGACGGCACACAGGTGGGAGTCGTAACGACAGGCTATCATTCAATCACTCTCGACAAGAGCATATGCTTCGCGATGGTTGATGCTGCATATTCGGCTCTCGGGACTCCCCTCTCAATCCGCATCAGGAAAAAGGTATTCCCCGGAACAGTCATCAAGAAGAGATTCTATCAGACAAATTACAAAAAATAACAATCAAATAATCCAAAAATAACTATGAGCACAATTATCGAAGGTCTCAAATACAGCGAGACACACGAATGGGTAAAGATTGAGAACGGCATCGCTACTATCGGTGTAACAGACTTTGCACAGAAGGAAATGGGTGACATAACTTATGTGGACATGCCGGATGTCGACGACGAGGTGGCATCAGAAGAGGAATTCGGTGCTCTTGAGAGCGTAAAGGCTTCCAGCGACCTCTTCAGCCCGGTCAGCGGCACTGTTGTCGAGAGAAACGATGCTCTCGAGGACTCTCCTGAGCTTGTAAACGAGGATCCTTATCAGAACTGGATCATCAAGGTGGAAATCAGCGACGCTTCACAGCTCGACTCTCTGATGGATGCTGCCGGATATAAGGATTTCATTGGAGAATAACGATGGCTACATTTTCTTATTTTCCTCATACAGAGGATGATATAAATGAAATGCTGCAAAAGATAGGGGTCGCCTCGCTTGACGGCCTCTATTCTGATGTACCTGCGGATTTCATATTCAAAGGTGAATATGACCTCCCCGAAGCCATGTCGGAGCAGCAGGTCAGGGAGCATTTCGCCTCCCTCGACTCAGAAAACCGGAAATTGAAGATTTTCGCAGGATGCGGTGCATACGACCATTACACCCCGTCGGTGGTGCCGTATCTTGCATCCAGGTCGGAATTCAGCACCGCCTACACCCCGTATCAGGCCGAGATTTCGCAGGGTACTCTCAGATACATCTTCGAATATCAGAGCATGATCTGCGAGCTTACCGGAATGGACGTATCGAACGCATCCATGTACGACGGCCCTACGGCAGCGGCTGAGGCTATGTTCATGTCCATGGCTTGCACCAAACGCAAGTCGAGGGTTCTCCTGTCCGAGACTCTTCTTCCGAATGTGAGGGAAGTTGTCAGGACATATGCGGGCTACCACGGTATAACTCTCGGATACATCAAGGCCGAAGGCGGACAGACATCTCTGCAATCGCTTGAATCAGAGCTTGCTGCAGGTGATGTGGCCGGAATCATCGTTCCATCTGTCAACAGATTCGGAATCATCGAGGACTTCACTGGATTTTCAGAGGCTGTACACAAGGCAGGAGCTGTGGCAGTGGCATATTGCGACCCTTCAGCCCTCGCAGTCCTGAAGACTCCGGGCGAATGGGGATTCGACATAGCGGTCGGAGACGGACAGCCTCTCGGACTTCCGCTCAGTTTCGGAGGCCCTTATGTGGGATTCATGGCCTGCGTCAAGGACCATATCCGCAAGCTGCCAGGAAGGATAGTGGGACAGACGACTGATTCCGAGGGAAGACGATGCTTCGTGCTCACTCTCCAGGCTCGCGAGCAGCATATCCGCAGGGAGAAGGCTACGAGCAACATATGTTCGAACGAAAGCCTCATGGCATTGTATGTTACCATATATCTGTCACTTATGGGACCTGAAGGTATGCAGAAGGTGAATGAGCTTTCAGCTGCTGGTGCCCACAGGCTCCATGACGGACTCATCGAGACAGGACTTTTCGAAGAAGTGTTCGACAAGCCTTTCCTCAAAGAGTTCGTTCTGAAACCGAAAATGCCTGCACAGGAGCTGCACAAAGCTCTCGCCGAGGCAGGTTTCCTTGCTGCGCTTCCAACCGAGGAGGGTTATGTCAGCTTCTGCGTAACGGAGAAGAGAAGCAAGGAAGATATTGATAATCTTGTCAAAGCAGTAAAGGAGGTCCGCATATGAAATATTATGACAAACTGATTTTCGAACTGTCGCGCAAAGGCAGGAGCGGATACTCTCTTCCTCAGAGGCCATGCGCAGAGGGATGCTTGTCTGGAATCATGCCTCAAAACCTTTCAAGAGGCACAAAGGCAAGGCTTCCTGAGGTCGGCGAAGTGGATGTTGTAAGACATTACACCAATCTGTCCCAGATGAATTTCGGTGTTGACACCGGATTCTATCCTCTCGGAAGCTGCACGATGAAATACAATCCGAAGATAAATGAGGAGGTCGCCTCAATGCCCGGCTTTGCCGCACTGCACCCGCTTCAGCCTGAAGAGACCGTGCAGGGAGCACTCAAGGTTTATTGGGAGATGGAGAAGGCACTTGCCGCCATCACCGGAATGTCAGCATTCACATTCAACCCGTGCGCCGGAGCCCACGGAGAGCTCACCGGACTTATGATAATGCGCCGCTGGCATATCCTTCGTGGCGACCTGAAGAGGACCAAGGTCATTGTTCCGGACAGCGCACACGGAACCAATCCTGCAAGTGCCGCTGTCTGCGGCCTGGAGGTGGTTGTCGTGAAATCCAACGCCGACGGCCTCGTGGATGTGGCTGACCTCAAGCCGCTTCTTGGAGATGACATAGCAGGAATCATGATGACGAATCCAAACACCCTCGGACTTTTCGAGAAGGAAATCGGAGAGATTGCAGCCCTCGTGCACGAATGCGGAGGCCTGCTCTACTACGACGGAGCTAACATGAATCCGCTTCTCGGCGTCGTTCGTCCCGGTGACATGGGATTCGATATAATGCACCTCAATCTGCACAAGACATTCTCGACGCCTCACGGCGGCGGCGGTCCCGGTTCGGGACCGGTTGGCGTAGCCGCAAGGCTCGCCGAATGTCTGCCTGGACCGCATGTTGACAAGGATGCCGAAGGAAAGTTCCATATCAGGAAAACATGGGAAGAGTCTGCCGGAAGCGTCAGCGGCTTCATGGGCAACTTCGGCATAATCCTCCGTGCATATGCCTACATTCTGTCTCTTGGCAAGGAGAATGTGAAATTCGCAGGCAAATACGCCACCCTCTCGGCCAACTACATCAAGGAAAGCCTCAAGGACTGCTACAAGCTTCCGATTCCGAGCGTCTGCAAGCACGAATTCGTGTTCGACGGCCTTGTGAACGACGGTGCGCGCCCTGCCGTGACAGCTGAGGACGGAACGGTAACCGAAGCGGTTCCAGGTGCAGTCACCCTCGACGTAGCCAAGAGGCTGCTCGACTTCGGATTCCATGCGCCGACAATCTATTTCCCTCTCCTTTTCCATCAGGCCATAATGATTGAGCCTACGGAGACTGAGTCCAAGGAGACGATTGACGGATTCATAGAGGTGATGAGGAAGATCGCAGAAGAAGCGGCACAGGATCCGATGATTCTCAAGACGGCACCTCACAACACACCTATTGGAAGGCCGGACGACACCCAGGCTGCCCGCCATCCGGTTCTCAAATACTGGGATTGCTGATTACAGAACGAATATGCACATTACAATTATAGGAGCAGGCCCCGGCGGTTATGAAACCGCCGTCGAGGCCGCCTCAAAAGACATTGATGTAACCATCATATCCGACGGTCCCGTAGGAGGAACCTGTCTGAACGAAGGCTGCATCCCGACAAAGACATTCTGCCGCAACGCCGAGCTGATCGAGAACCTGCGATGCGCCGATGAATTCGGCATCAGCAATGCAGAGGTCAGCTTCGATTTCTCCAAGGCCAAGCAGAGGAAAGAAGCAGTGGTAAGCCAGCTTCGCTCCGGAGTGGAATTCCTGCTGAAGAACAAGCGCATAAGGCTCATAAGCGGCAAAGCCTCCCTCAAGGACAGCCATACCGTGACCGTGACGCCCGCCGACGGAGGACAACCTGAAGAAGTGACTTCCGATTATATTATCATTGCAACGGGATCCGTTCCGGCCTCGCTTCCAATTCCTGGAGCAGACCTCGAAGGAGTTATCAACTCCACCCAGCTCCTGTCAATAGATGCTGTCCCGCCGAGGCTCTGCATCATCGGTGCAGGAGTAATCGGTCTTGAGTTCGCGTCCGTTTTCAGAAGCTTCGGTTCAGAGGTGACAGTTGTCGAATATTGCAAGGACATACTTCCGCGCTTCGACACCGACCTTGCCAAAAGACTCAAGCAGTCCCTCACCAAAAGAGGGATCAAGATTGAAACATCGGCACAGGTACAGGAGATATCATCCTCCAACAACGGATTGACTGTCAAGTACATGAAGAAAGACAAGGAATTCAGCGCGGAGGCAGACAAAGTGCTGATGGCAGTCGGCAGGAGGCCGGCAGTCGGCAGTCTCAACCTCTCGGATATCGGCATCGAGTCAGGCCCCAGAGGTATCGTGACTGACGAAGACATGAGGACCAATGTTCCGAACATTTTCGCCATCGGGGATATCAGAGGTGGCATGATGCTCGCACACGTCGCTACATTCGAAGGCAAGCGGGCCCTGAACGCCATCCTTGCAGACATCGAGGCAGGCGGAGAAGGAAAGGGCAAGGCCGTGGACAAGATAGACTTTGGAGTGATTCCTGCCGCAGTGTTCACCTGGCCTGAGGCTGCAACCGTGGGACTGACAGAAGAGGACTGCGCTGCACGCAACATAAAATGCAGATGTCTGAAGTCCTTCTTCAGAGCCAACGGAAAAGCCGTAGCAATGGGTGAACCGGACGGATATTGCAAACTGGTAGTCTCATCCCCTGAAAACGGAAATGGATTCAGGGACGGACAGATTCTCGGATGCCATCTTTTCGGGGCACATGCTTCGGATATAGTACAGGAAATCGCGGCTCTGATGAACTGCAAGGCATCCATCGATGACCTTCAGTCCATAATCCACGCACATCCGACTCTTACAGAAGTCCTGCTCTGCGCGGCAAACGCATAGACAGATTATTATCAGAAATGATATTGCCCCTTTCCGGCAGTAAGCTTGCCATACTGGACCGCGTTTTTGGGACAATAATGATAACAGGCCATGCATTGGGTGCAATCCCCATTCCAGCGTGGCCTTTTGTTTTCCATCGTGATATTGTGACGCGAACACATCTTCGCACATATTCCGCATCCGATGCACTCATCCGTGGAATGGAATCCTGAATCGGAAACAACAAGATTGAACAGAGGCCCTATCAAATAGGTCTTGGTACGTGGCCATCCTCCAGGAATCAGATCGACGACCTGCCTGTGCTCCTTTATAAGTTGCACTACTTCAGGGAGTTTCCTCCTTACGGCATCATTCTTAAGCCTTGCGTTCTCCGGCGTATCCAGACTGAATCCCGGGAAGCACAGATAAGTCTCCGGCATCTGGAAAGTGAAAACAGCGTTCAGATTCAATCCTGCTGATGACAGAGTACGGCGGAAAGTCCTGTCCGTCATACCGATATTGTCTCCGCAGGTACATGCGAACCATACATATGAAGGCTTCCCCTTCCAACGGGCCTTCAGCACGAATTCCTTCACAAGTTTTGGTACATCCCAGGCATAGACGGGAAAAACGAATCCGAGCATAGCCGCATCGCAGACATACTCCCCAATCCCTTCATCCACGAGGTCCGGAATGAATTTCAATCCCTCGCCGAGCCCTTCGGCAAGACTTTCGGCGACAAACCTGCTGTTGCCGCATCCTGAGTAATAATATATCATGGCCGGTCAAAATCAGAAATTCCAAAGATAGTTATTCCTGATTCTATTCTCCAACTATAATTGCCTTTTTCGGCAGAATTGGTAACTTGCATCAAAATTTTGACAAAATATTGTAGTTATCTGATGATTGCTGCGTCAAATAGAAAGCCTTAAAGAGAGTGAAGAATAGCGCAGATGCACAAATGCTATAGCATAAGGACTTTCAGAACATAATAACATTGATTATATTTGTAAATTACATTGGTTATTATGAACATAATTAATACTATCAAAACATGAATATAACAATAATCGGAGCAGGAAACATGGGAGGTGCACTCGCACTGGGATGGGCCAGGACCGGCCAGCACGAAATAACCCTCACGGCAAGAACAGAAGAAACCCTTTCACGATTTGCCGGCATTGCAAATGTGCATACTTCCACTGACAATGTGGGTGCAGTCATAGGAGCAGATATAATAGTTCTGGCAGTAAAGCCTTGGCTGATTGAAAGTGTATGCAGGCAGATAGCCGGGAGCATTAACTTCGAACGACAAATCATCCTCTCTGTTGCCGCCAACATTTTCACCGATTCGTTGCGCTCATTTCTCGGATGCGAGACGGCAAAACTGTGCTATATAATGCCAAATATTGCCGCCGAATTTGGAGAGGCTATGACTTATCTTGCTCCTGATCAGAATATTACAGCGGCTGAGACTGAAGCTGTGAAAGAATTGCTTCTTGAAGTCGGCAAGGTAAAGGTCTGCAAGGAAAAGGAGGTCGCTGCCGGCAATATGCTGTCCGGATGCGGGATTGCCTATGTGATGCGTTTCATCCACGCAATGATGGAAGGAGGTGTCGAGATGGGACTTTATCCCAAGGAGGCACAAGAGATTGCCATGCAGACAATGAGAGGTGCCGTGGCTGTCCTGGAAGGCAAGAATCTGCATCCCGCTGTCGGCATTGACAAAGTGACCACCCCTGGAGGCCTGACCATACGCGGTCTGAATGAGCTTGATCATGCCGGCTTCAATTCAGCCGTAATCCGTTGCCTCAAGGCCGGTCTCACAGACTGAAACAACAAGGCAACATAAACTCCAACTGGAGTCCGGGAACAAGTCCGAAAAAACCGGCCGAAACTACCGGAATGATATATAAAAACACCAATTTGATGAGCTTAACGCAGAAAACGGACGGGACCGGTCGCTGCCTTGCTCAAATTGAAAACATTAAACGACAGTCCCTACATATGTAATTTTGCACAAAACTACATCCTAACGAATATAACGAAGTAGCTTTACAATGTTTTTATATCCGATATGATATAATTTCATTAAAATCATTATATTTGCATCAGATAAGATGTAGTTTTATGAAATCATTACTATCTGCAACACTTAAATCACTCCGCAAGGAGTACGGACTGACACAGGAAGATCTAGCCCTCAAATGTGGCGTAGGTCTTAATTTCGTGCGCCAGCTTGAGCAGGGAAAGCCTACTCTCAGAATGGATAAAGTTAATCAGGTGCTTGCCATGTTCGGTTATGAACTGGCGCCCGTAAGATCTGAGGAACTCAATGAAAAGAGCTGAAGTATACTACAAGAATAGTCTGGCTGGTATCTTGACAGAGACCGATGCTGGATACGAGTTCTGTTACATCAAGGATTACCTTGGGAGCAAGAATGCAGAGCCTGTGAGCCTTACACTCCCTTTGACTGATACAGTTTATCATTCAAATGTCCTGTTTCCATTCTTCGACGGTCTTATTCCAGAAGGATGGCTCCTTGATGTTGCATTAAGGAATACCGATATCAGTTATCTAGACCGCATGTCTTTACTTCTGCTTTGCTGTAAGGACTGCATCGGCGCAGTGAGTGTTGTACCTGTAATGAATGGAAGCCATGAGTAAATGTCTATACTGTTATAAAGAGCTCGCAGAAGGCGAAGTGGATTTTCACAAAGGATGCTCCAAGAAGTTTTTTGGGATGACGGAGGCTCCAGAACTGCCCTACTCTCTTGATGAACTCGACACATTGGCAGCACAGGTTATCCAGTCACAGACGACACTTACCGGAGTTCAGGCAAAACTATCTCTTCACCTCGTCAGACACGAAGGTTCGAAAAGACTTACAATTGTAGGCCTCTGGGGAGATTATATCTTCAAGCCACAGACTCAGTCCTACAAGACTCTGCCCGAGAATGAAGACCTGACGATGCACTTGGCAGAAATCGCCAAGATCAAAGTTGTCCCTCACACCTTAATTCGTCTTAAGGATGGCACACTCGGATATCTTACTAAAAGAATTGACCGGTCAGCAGGTGGCGATAAGATTCCTATGGAGGACATGTGCCAGCTCACCGAAAGGCAGACAGAATACAAATACAAGAGTTCATACGAGCAGATCGCAAAGGTGATAGCGAAATACTCGTATGTTCCACTTCTCGACCTGACTGACTTCTACGAGCAGGTATTCTTCAGCTGGTTGGTAGGAAACAACGATATGCACCTGAAGAACTTCTCCCTCTATGCCCCAAATGGCAGATGGGGTCTTACTCCAGCATATGACTTGCTGAATGTCGTACTTGCCAATCCGAAGGACGATGAGGAACTGGCTCTTACACTCAATGCAAAGAAGAAACGCATCAAGAAGGCCGACTTCGTAAAGGCGATGGAAACCTCAGGTCTAGCGCCAAAGGTCTTTGACAATATGATAGCAAAATACCAGAAGCTCCTTCCGAAGTTCAACGCAGCAATCGATATATCCTTCCTTGAGGATGAAGACAAGGAGATGTACAAGCAGAGTATTTCTTCTAGGCTTGGAAGGATGACTGAACCAGTTGTAGATAGCAACAAGTCTGAAGAACTCGGTATGTAAACGCATAATGGCAAGACGCAAGGTCATATTCCACATAGATGTCAACTCAGCCTTCCTGAGTTGGACTGCCGTGCAGCTTCTGCAGCAGGGCTACCAGGACATCCGTCGTGTGCCATCCGTAGTTTCCGGTGACCCCAATGACCGGCGTAGCATAGTCACCGCAGCCTCAATCCCTGCCAAGAAAATCGGAATCAAGACAGCGGAGCCGGTCAGCATGGCCATGAGAAAATGCCCGAACCTGATAGTTGTCAAAGGCGACTGGGAGTGGTATCGCAGATGCTCTGAAGGATTCATTGAGATCTGTCGCAAGTACTCCCCTGTCCTGCAGCAGTTCTCCATCGATGAGTGTTTCATCGATATGACCCTGCGCAACTGGGGAGAAGATCCTGTGGATGTTGCGACAAGGCTCAAAGATGAAGTCAAGAATACGCTTGGATTCACCGTCAATGTCGGTATCGGCTCGAATAAACTGCTCGCCAAGATGGCTTGTGAGTTCGAGAAGCCCGATAAGGTACATACATTATGGATTGAGGATGTTCAGGAGAAGATGTGGCCGCTGGAAGTACGTGAACTCCTATGGGTCGGCAAGAAGACCGAGGAAAAGCTAAAGATGTACGGAATCCATACCATCGGTGACCTCGCTACCAGAAGCGTAGGATCGCTGACCAAGCTAGTGGGAAAAAAGTTCGCAACTCAGCTTCACGAGAACGCCAACGGAAGAGATGACTCCCCTGTCGAAACCGAAGTGCAGGAAGCAAAGAGCATCAGTGCAGAACGAACTTTTTCAAAGGACATCTCTGATCCGAAAGACATTGACAAGGCTCTGTTCAATGTGGCCTGCATTGTTGCACATCGTATTCGCAGGAAGGATCTAAGAACATCCTGCATATCAGTATTCATCAAGTACAAGGACTTCTCTGTCGCGCAGAGACAGCATCAGATATCCCAGCCAACAGACATCACTGCCGTCATCCTCAATGAAGCAAGAGCACTTGTGAAGGATATCTGGGACGGAGAATCCCCTATCAGACAGGTCGGTCTTGGACTCTCCAAGCTTACTCATGAGGATGCAATCCAGATGTCACTCTTTGAGGATCCCAAGATGGAGTACTATCGTGAATGGGACAGGAAATATGATGAGGAGAAAGCAGAGAACGAAGATGCAAGGATGCTTGCATACGAGAGGAAATAACAATGGCGAGCAGATAGCATTTTCTCCAAAAGTTTGCATTATAGAGTGAATCTGTGTAATATTGCAATAAATATTAAGTGCCATTTATATAAATCACTATTTATATTATAAGGCTTTATGACAGAGCCAATGAGATGCAGATTCTTCAGGAGAACCGAATTGTAATCTGAGTTTTTCAAACTCTTATACCCAAAAGTCGCAAATATTTGAAAATAAAT
>JBJEBN010000070.1:0-46315 GCA_051870095.1 Candidatus Cryptobacteroides sp.
TATCCGGCTTCCAATGTTTAACTTTTAGTGCGGTAATTTTTTACCGAAGTATTGTTAAATTTGCACGCTATGAATTTCAGAATCGTACAGATTGCGGTATTGTTCCTGTGCTCTTTTGCGGGAATGAGCGCCCAGACCCGTTCCGGTGTCAATGCCGGGCTGGAAAGGGAGCTCGTGAACTATGAGCGCATGTGTGCCGAATGTGCGGAACTTCGAGCAAAGGTCCGTGCCGGGGACATTGTTTCCAAGGATGTGGCAGAGAAGACCATTGATCTGTTCGTGTCCAAGAACAGGGAACTGAAGGCGAGGGAGTCCGAAATGACAGCATCCCAGAGAGCGAGATTCACTGCAGTCGGAAAGTGGTTTTCATCGGGAGAGATGCCTGTGATTCTTTCATATGGTGATATACCGGAACTTGAAATCGCCGGTTGCCTCCGCCCTTCCTTTCCGGAGGATGTAATCTGCTCTGCCGATACGCTTCGGTCTCGCCCGTTTTTCCGGGAAAATCCGTCTGATGCCGTTTTGATGAAGGCTGCGGGCCTGAGGACATGGCTTCTTCTGAGCGGTGCCTATCCTTTACCGGCCGGAGGCCTTACTTTCTTAATGCAGAAAGGACGCTGGGGCGGATATGTCTCATTCAGGTCGGATTTCCTGTTCTCCAGACCGTCATATCATTGTGATTCGGACGGAATGCTGCCGGACGGAACCAAGCTGTGGCCCGGAGGGCAGACGCGCATATGTACGCTTTCCGCAACGGCAGGACCGGTGGCCGGCATCAAGAAATGGCTGTCCCTGTATGCCGGTGCGGGCTACGGGTACAGCCATTATATGTGGACCGATATTGACGGCAACTGGGTGCAGGTGGACGATATGTCATACTCCGGTGTCGCTGTCGAGGCCGGATGCCTTTTCACTTTCGGCCGTTTCTGCTTCAGCGCCGGTGTGGAGACTCTTTCGTTCCACACCGTATCGGCCGTCATCGGTGCCGGTATCCGTTTCTGACAATCAGTTGTTCTTCGGGCGCATCTGCGGGAAGAAGAGCACATCCTGGATTGTAGGGGAATTGGTCATGAACATTGTCAGACGGTCGATTCCCATACCCATGCCTGATGTCGGAGGCATACCGTATTCAAGTGCACGTACGAAATCCATGTCTATGAACATAGCCTCGTCGTCTCCCTTGTCCTTCAGCCTCAGCTGGTCCTGGAACCTTTCGTACTGGTCGATAGGGTCGTTGAGCTCGCTGTAAGCGTTTGCAAGTTCTTTTCCGCATACGAAAAGCTCGAATCTTTCCGTAAGGTCAGGATTGCTGCGGTGACGCTTTGTCAGAGGAGACATCTCGACAGGGTAGTCGGTGATGAATGTAGGCTGGATGAGCTTGTCCTCGCAATATTCTCCGAAGATGGCGTCTATCAGCTTGCCCTTTCCGAATGAAGGGTCGGTTTCGACATGGAGGTCCTTGCAGACCTGACGGAGCTGGTCTTCATCCATGCCGGCGACATCAACTCCTGCATATTCCTTGATTGCCTCAAGCATAGGCAGCCTTCTGTAAGGCGGCTTGAAATCCACCTGATTCTCACCTATGGTGACCACAGATGTTCCGTGGAGCTTCATTGCAATCTTCTCAAGCATCTTCTCCACGAATTCCATCATCCAGATATAGTCCTTGTATGCTACATAGATTTCCATGCAGGTGAATTCAGGGTTGTGGGTCTTGTCCATACCCTCGTTGCGGAAGTCCTTGGCGAATTCATATACTCCGTGATATCCTCCGACTATGAGTCTCTTGAGGTAAAGCTCGTTGGCGATACGCAGGTACAGAGGAATGTCCAGAGCATTGTGGTGGGTGATGAACGGCCTTGCTGACGCACCTCCCGGGATACTCTGGAGAATCGGAGTCTCGACCTCAAGGCATCCTGCCTCGTTGAAATACTCCCTCATGGTGGCTATGATCTGGCTTCTCTTGATGAAAGTGTCACGTACTGAAGGGTTTACGATAAGATCTACATACCTCTGCCTGTACTTCAGTTCAGGATCTGAAAATGCATCGAATACTTCTCCGTCCTTTTCCTTCACAATCGGGAGCACCCTGAGAGACTTGCTCAGGAGGGTGAGTTCCTTGGCGTGGACCGAAAGCTGTCCTGTCTTTGTGATGAATGCAAAACCCTTGATGCCGATGATGTCGCCTATGTCCAGAAGCTTCTTCCATACCGTATTGTACATTGTTTTGTCTTCGCCCGGGCAGATTTCGTCACGGTTCACATAGATCTGGATACGGCCAGACTCATCCTGGATTTCTCCGAAGGAGGCCGCGCCCATTATGCGGCGGGACATGATTCTTCCTGCTATGACAACATCCTGGAAATTGCCGGATTCAGGGTCATATCCTTCCTTAATGGCCCTGGTGGATGTGTTAACCGGATAGAGTGCTGCCGGGTAAGGCTCGATTCCGAGCTCCCTGAGCTTTGCGAGCGATTCCCTGCGGAACTGCTCCTGTTCGTTGAGGTCGTTGATGCTCATATTGTTGCAGTGTTTTTAATATTGTCCAAATCATTCTGCGCTACACGCAGCCTGCAAAGTTACATAAAAATTCCGACTAATCCCCAGTTATTGAAATACTAATCATCCTGCTCAAGTTTCGCAAGTTATAAGTTATTCAGATTCTGGAGGTTGTGCCGCTTGCGAAACTTTTGCTACCACACAATTCCTTTCTACGAGGACCTATCCCTAAATCCCTTTCCCCGGGAAAGGGACTTACCATCGGCCCGTTGGGCCTCCAAATAAGGTAGTTTCGCATTTGCGAAACTTAAATCATCCTGTCAAAATTTTCCAAGTTCGATTTTACAATTCCAAACAAAATCCATATCTTTGTATGCTATGCCTAAAGAAAAGAAATGGATATTGAGGGAATGCGCTGATGCTGAGGTCGTCAGCCGCCTGTCTTCTGAACTTGGAGTCGATCCGGTGCTTGCCGAACTCCTTGCCCAGAGGGGAGTGCAGACATTCCAGCAGGCGAGGTCATTCTTCCGTCCCGACCTTGCGGACCTGTATGACCCGTTCCTCATGAAGGATATGGACAAGGCTGTGGAGAGGCTTCACAAGGCCGTGGTTTCGGGAGAAGGCATACTTGTCTATGGCGACTATGACGTGGACGGCACCACTGCGGTATCCTTGGTATATTCATTTCTCAAAAGGCTCACTCCGGCAATCGATTTCTATATCCCGGAGCGTTACGATGAAGGTTACGGCGTGTCCTACAAGGGCATAGACTGGGCTTCGGAGAACGGATTCTCGCTTATCATCACCCTCGACTGCGGCATCAAGGCCAACGAGAAAGTGGATTATGCCCGGACAAAGGGCATAGACATGATAATCTGTGACCATCATCTCCCTGAGAATGAACTGCCTAAAGCCATGGCTGTGCTGGATCCAAAGAGGGAGGACTGTCATTATCCTTTCGACGACCTGTCGGGATGCGGCGTCGGCTTCAAGCTCGTCCAGGCTTACTCCCAGCAGTATGGAATCCCGTTCGACACCCTCGTTCCGCTTCTTGACCTGCTCGTTGTCAGCATAGCGTCCGACCTGGTGAGCGTGACCGATGAGAACAGGATACTTGCCCATTACGGACTGAAACAGCTCAACGGAACCCCGCGCGAGGGTCTTCTTGCCATGATCCAGCTCTCAGGACTGGAGCCTACCCATATTACAATAGATGATATCGTTTTCAAGATAGGCCCCCGTATCAACGCTGCCGGCAGGATGGAATCAGGAAGGATTGCAGTGGAGCTCCTGACAGCCGACGATGCAGAGACGGCATTCCGCATAGGCACTGAAATCAACGAGCACAACAACGAACGCAAGAACATCGACCGACGCATTACCCAGGAGGCCCTTGATATGGTCCGTAACGGATCCTGCCTGTCAAGCGGAAATGCGACGATAGTGTATAACCCTCAGTGGCACAAGGGTGTAGTCGGCATCGTTGCTTCCCGTCTCGTGGAAGCATTCTACAAGCCTACAATCGTATTCACCCAGTCACAGGGAGGTCTGGTGACAGGCTCGGCGAGAAGCGTCCATGGTTTCGACCTGTACGATGCAATCGAGAGCTGCTCTGACCTTCTCGAGAATTTCGGTGGACATCTCTATGCCGCCGGACTTACATTGAAGGAAGAAAATCTGTCTCAGTTCTGCGAGCGTATCGAGAAATTCATATCAGGCAGGATCGTGCCTCAGATGCAGACCCCTGTGGTGGATGTCGATGCAAGGCTGAACTTCTCCCAGATTACCCCTAAATTCCTCAGGATCCTGAAGCAGTTCCAGCCATTCGGTCCCGGAAATACAGCTCCGGTCTTCCTTACGGAGAACGTTTATGACAACGGGAACGGCCGCAAGGTGGGTGCCGAGGGAGGACACCTCAAGCTCGAGCTGATACAGGAGTCCCATCCTTACCACCACATTTCAGCCATAGCCTTCAACATGGCGGGCTTCTTCGAACACATCAAGGCAGGCAACCCAATAGATGTCTGCTATTCAATAGTTGAGAATTATTATCGTGGCACAGCCAACACCCAGCTCCGCATTAAGGATATGCGCGAGAGGGATGAGATGATTTGACCCTATGGAAGTACTAGCTTTTCCTGTGAATATCATACTCGCAATCCTGTGGGTTACAGCCGTGCTTTTCCTCTGGAGAAACCATGGAAAGAGCAGAATGATGCGTTTTCTTCTGTCTCCATGGACCACTGTCACATCCATACTGCTTTTCGCTTCCGGATGCCTTGTGCTCGGGTTCACCTGCGATGTCCGGATGACGGGCTCGTGGTGGTTTGTCGCGGAGCTCGTATTCCTTATGACGGTGCTTCTTGCCGTGCTCCTGCGTGGATGGCGGGATGCTTCCGGGAAACTTCGTGTCAGGTTCATTCTCAACCACGCAGGTCTGCTCGTTGTGCTTGTGTCGCTTTTCTGCGGGATACCGGATACCGATGTCCTCCGCATGAGCCTTGTACCGGGGCAGAAATCCGACACTGCATTCAGGGAAGACGGAAGCGTGGACAAACTCCGATATGTGATTTCACTTGACGATTTCAGCACGGACTATTATGACAATGGCGCTCCGTCAGTATATGAGGCCAAGGTCCGTGTGGACGGCAGGCCGGTGTCGATACGGGTGAATGATCCGTTCACTGCAAGGCTCGGTGAGCAGATCTATCTTGTTGCCGCTGGCGGGTCAGGGGATGGAGGATGTGTGATGCAGATTGTGAGGCAGCCATGGAAATATCTGACAGTCATTGGAATACTGATGATGATAGCCGGGGCTGTGATGTTGTTTGCCAGAGGGCCGCAGAAGAAATGAGGATATGGCTTGGGATTCATTCATATATTTTGCCGTAGTTTCCGTGGTGCTTTATGCCGCCGGGGCTGTGACCGCTTTTGCAGGTGGGCGCGCTTCGGGAAATGGTATTGCGGGGGCCGGAATGTCGCAGGCCGTGAGCCGTGCAGCTTCGTTCCTGTGCATCGGGGGCATCGCCGTTTTCGCTTCATTCATAATATATCTGTGGATCTCGCTTTCGCGTCCGCCTCTGAGAACGATGGGTGAAACGAGGCTCTGGTATTCGTTCTTCGCCATGGCAGCGGGGCTTTTCACCTATCTCCGCTGGAAATACAATTGGGTGCTGTCCTTTTCGGCTGTGCTTTCGGCAGTGTTCATCATAATCAATTGCGTAAAGCCTCAGATTCATGATTCGACACTGATGCCGGCACTCCAGAGCGGATGGTTCATACCTCATGTGACGGTCTATATGTTCTCATATTCCATGCTCGGCTGTGCATTCCTGCTGGCTCTGTGGGGAATGGTGAGAGGAAAGAAGGATGTGCTCTCAAGCATGGACACCCTTATATATATAGGTATGGCTTTCCTTACATTCGGGATGTTGTCCGGTGCCCTCTGGGCCAAGGAGGCATGGGGACATTATTGGAACTGGGATCCGAAGGAGACATGGGCTGCAGTCACCTGGACGGCTTACCTGGCATATATTCATCTGCGGCTCCTCGGAAAAGGATCCGTAAGATGGCTGTGCGCTCTTGTGATATTCTCATTCGCCTGCCTGCAGATGTGCTGGTGGGGTGTGGAATATCTGCCTGCTGCGCAGGACAGCATACATGTTTATAGTCAACAATAACCTAATAAAATGTAGTTTATGAAACGATTCATCAAATGGTTCGCAGTCGTGCTGCTTGTCGCTGTCGCCGCTATGGCAGTGATTTACAGGGCTGTGAACAGAGTCCCTTCGGCAGATCTCGCCGAGGCGGAAAGAGTCAGCGTCATTTTTGCTGACGGCGGTTGCATCAGCTGTCACAGCGAGAATCCGGAACTTCCGTTCTATGCAGAATTCCCGGTTATCGGCAATCTTGTCAAGGCAGATGCCGCAGAGGGCTATCACATCTTTGACTTCACTCCTGCAAAACAGGCTCTTGAGTCAGGAGAAGCCCTTCATCCAGTGGACCTTGCAAAGATTGAGAAGGTGGTTGCAGACGGTACGATGCCGTTGGCAAAGTATTACCTTGTACATTGGGGAAGCTCCATCACGAAGGCTAAACGCTCGGTGGTACTTGACTGGGCAGGAAAGGAATGGACCGGAATGTACTGCGGAAATTGCTGTCCGTCATGCTCCTGGGAGCCTGTCCGTCCTATCGGATCTTTCGAGACTGACCCTGCGAAAGTTGCCCTCGGCTTCGACCTTTTCCACGACACGAGGCTTTCTGTCGACAACACTATTTCCTGCTCGTCCTGCCATGGACTCAATACGGGAGGAGTTGACAATGAGCAGTTCTCTGACGGCGTTCGCGGACAGCTCGGAGGAGTCAATGCCCCTACAGTGTACAATGCCGTATATAACTTCGTCCAGTTCTGGGACGGACGCGCCGCCACCCTTGCCGACCAGGCTGCCGGTCCTCCATTGAATCCGGTAGAGATGGCATGCGAGTCTTTCGATGAAATCGTGGCCAAACTTGCCGCTGACAAGGAAATGGTCAGGAGATTCAAGGCTCTCTATCCACAGGGCATCACCCAGGAGACGATTACCGATGCAATTGCCGAATTCGAGAAGACCCTTCTTACTCCTGATTCACGTTTCGACAAATATCTGAAGGGTGATGCTTCTGCAATCAGCGAAAGGGAGAAGGCCGGCTACGAACTCTTCAAGGCAACGGGATGCGCCACATGCCACAACGGTCCTATTCTCGGAGGCCAGAGCTATGAGTACATGGGCGTGAAGGCCGATTATTTTGCAGACAGAGGTCTTGAGCTCACCATTGAGGACAACGGAAGGTTCAAGGAAACCCAGCTTGAGCGTGACCGTCACCGTTTCAAGACTCCGGGTCTGAGGAACGTAGCACTCACATGGCCTTACTATCACGACGGAACCAGGCTCACTCTCGAGGATGCTGTACGTGACATGGCCAAATACCAGAACGGCAAGAAACTTTCAGAATCACAGGTCGGTGACATAACCGCCTTCCTCAACACCCTTACGGGCGAATACGAAGGCAAGATTCTCACCAACGACAACGACTGAAACCTGCCGTCATAATAAAAACAATAGAGGCTGATTTTGTCAACCTCTATTGTTTTTTTGTCTATCTTGCTGAGTCAAAGCAGTTTCTTCTTGCTTGTAGTGGCCACGAATTCTTTCAGATAGAACGGCTCGAAATATGCCACATCCTGGAAATTGCCTGCATGGAATTCCTTCAATGCAGGCCGTAGCATAGCACGTGCATCCGGGCAGCACTGGATGAAACTTGCGTTCGGAGAAACTATGGTGCCTTCGCATTTGCCTGCTCCGTCCCCAATGAAAAGCACCTTGGAATCAGCGAGATATTCACTGAAACTGTTCCCGTCGATTATTGCAGGGGCGACATCTGTGATTCTTGTGCCGTCATTCCTGTAAACCGCTGAATAAACCTCCATCCTGCGTGCGTCCACCATCGGGACAATATAATCGTAGTTTCCCGGATTCTCCGCCTTGGCCACAAGTGTGTCGAGCGTGCCTGCTGCCAGGAGAGGCTTCTTCGCTCCGAAGCAGAGTCCTTTTGCTGTCGAGACCCCTACCCTTAGGCCGGTATATGAACCGGGGCCCATGCTTACACAGACGGCGTCGCAGTCCGAAAGCTTTGTTCCGAGGGAATCAAGCATCTCCTGTACAAACACTGCCGTCAGGGAAGCATGGGATTTTGGAGCGGAACTCTCCCTGTATGCGACAATTTCCCCGTCCTGGGCTATGGCGCAGGAGCAAAGGGCTGTAGATGTTTCGATCAGTATTATTCTTTCCATGGATTTTATCTTGCGAAGTTCAGAAGGCCCTGGAGATAAGGGAAAACTGAATATGCAGCAGATTTGAGACCGCTGTACATCAATGATCCGGAAAGGGTTTCCTCAGCCACGATGTGGAATGTGGAGTTTATTGAGTTGAAAGCCATTATGCACAACCCAAGTATCAATGCGCATTTGAGGATGGAAAAAATTGCTCCGAGCAGTTTGTTGAGCCAGCCAAGCATCACGATCTTGACGGTCGCCTCAATAAGTTTCCCCAATGCGAAAAGCCCGACTATCACGAGCACCAGAATCAGTGCAAAAGCGACAATCTGGAGTATCTGGCCCGATGCTTCTATGTATTGTCCGAGCCATCCTGCAGTCATCCTTGCAAATCGGAATGACAGCCAGATGCCTGCTACCAAGGATATTATCGCGATGACCTGGGCTATGAATCCTTTCCTGATTCCCTGAATCAAGGCAGGAATGAAGCATATCAGAATAATGGCGTCTATGATATTCATATATTGTCCCAAAAATAATTATATTTGCAGTTTGAAAATTCCGCACGGAATCCGTGTGCAAAATTAGAAATTTTTTTTGATATGGCATTTAAGGAATACAGAGGCCTTGACCTCGTGGCGACAGGAAACGAAATACTCGACAGGTGGAAGAAGAACCATGCTTTTGAGAAATCCCTCGAATTGAGGGAAGGAGCACCTGAGTTCGTGTTCTTTGAAGGTCCGCCTTCAGCGAACGGAATGCCTGGCATACATCATGTCATGGCACGATCCATCAAGGATTCTATCTGCCGCTACAAGACACAGAGCGGATACAAGGTCAACAGAAGGGCCGGCTGGGATACTCACGGCCTTCCTGTGGAACTGGGCGTAGAGAAGATGCTCGGCATCACGAAGGAAGATATAGGAAGCAAGATTTCCGTCGAGGAATACAACAAGGCCTGCCGCAAGGAGGTTATGAAATACACTGCAGAATGGGTGAACCTCACTGAACGCATCGGATATTGGGTCGATATGGATGACCCGTATATCACGTACGACAACAGGTACATCGAGACCCTCTGGTATCTCCTTAAGAAAATCTATGACAAGGGGTTGCTCTACAAGGGTTATTCGATACAGCCATATTCACCTGCGGCCGGTACCGGACTGAGTACCCATGAACTCAACCAGCCGGGATGCTACCGAGATGTCAAGGATACTACAGCAACGGTCCAGTTCGAGATAATCAAGGATGAGAAATCGCAGATCGTGTACGGATGCGAGACCCTTCCGGTGTTCTTCCTTGCATGGACCACGACTCCATGGACCCTTCCGTCCAATACGGCACTCTGCGTGGGCCCGAACATCGATTATGTAAGGGTGATGTCGTTCAATCCATATACGGGTGACCAGTGCATATATGTGGTTGCAGAGGCTCTCGTGGGGTCGCTGTTCAACCCTAAGGGCAAAGATGCACCATTCGACTCATACAAGCCCGGCGACAAGGTTGTTCCTTACAGGCTGCTCGATGGCAGGTTCAAAGGTTCTGAACTTGTCGGGATATCATATCATCAGCTGATTCCTTGGTTCAATCCGGGAGACGGCGCTTTCCGTGTAATCCCAGGAGACTATGTCACCGTAGAGGACGGTACCGGCATCGTACATATCGCACCTACATTCGGTGCGGACGACAACAAGGTGGCGAAGGCTGCAGGCGTACCTCCTATGATGGTGGTTGACCGCAACGGTGACAGGTGTGCACAGGTGGACAGGCAGGGAAGATTCTTCAGAATAGAGGACCTCGATCCTGATTATGTCAGGGCAAACGTTTCAGAAAGTTATTCCGAATGGGCCGGAAGATATGTGAAGAACGCATATGATTCAAGCCTTCCTGCTGACGCTCCTACTCTCGATGTGGATTTGTGCGTGATGCTCAAGCAGCAGGGCAAGGCTTTCAAGATAGAGAAACATACACATACTTATCCTCATTGCTGGAGGACTGACAAACCTGTCCTCTATTATCCGCTCAATTCCTGGTTCATCAGGACGACTGCGGTACGCGAGAGGATGATGGAACTGAACGATACTATCCAGTGGAAGCCGGAGTCGACAGGTACCGGCCGTTTCGGCAAATGGCTCGAGAATATACAGGACTGGAACCTCTCGAGGAGCCGCTACTGGGGAACGCCGCTTCCTGTATGGATGACCGAGGACGGCAAGGAGGCGAAGTGCATCGGTTCGCTCAAGGAGCTGTATGCTGAGATAGACAAGTCTGTGGAAGCTGGGTTCATGTCTTCCAACCCGTTGAGGGACAAGGGATTCGATCCTGATGATATGTCCAAGGAGAATTATGACAGAATCGACCTTCACAGGCCGTATATGGATAATGTCTTCCTCGTATCCGACAGCGGAAGGAAGATGACCCGTGAGACCGACCTCATCGATGTATGGTTCGATTCCGGAGCAATGCCTTACGCACAGGAGGGTCTCCGCAATCTCGGATCCGACAAATTCGGCTGCACTGCTGACTTCATCGCCGAGGGTGTCGACCAGACACGCGGATGGTTCTATACCCTTCACGCAATCAATACCATGGTCAGCGACAAGTGCGCTTTCAAGAGAGTTATTTCCAACGGTCTTGTCCTCGACAAGGATGGAAACAAGATGAGCAAGCGTCTCGGCAATGCCGTGGATCCGTTCAAGGCTTTGGACAAATTCGGTCCGGATGCTCTGCGCTGGTACATGCTCACGAATTCACAACCTTGGGACAACCTCCGTTTCGACGAGGCCGGTGTAGATGAGGTCAGAAGAAAATTCTTCGGAACGCTCTACAATACCTATTCATTCTTCGCGCTGTATGCGAATGTGGATTCTTTCGACATGGAAGCACCTCAGGTTCCGGTTTCAGAGCGTCCTGAACTTGACAGATGGATCATATCATTGCTGAACACTCTCGTCAAGGATGTCGTGGCAGCATATGAAGATTACGATGTCACTTCGGCAGGCCGCCTGATCCAGGACTTCGTATGCGACCATCTGAGCAACTGGTATGTGCGCCTCGGCAGGAAGCGTTTCTGGGGAGGCACTATGGATGTCGACAAGCTGTCTGCATACCAGACTCTCTATCAGGTACTTGTATCTGTCGCCAAGCTGGCGGCACCTATTGCTCCGTTCTTCATGGAGAGGCTGTATCTCGATCTTGTACCTGGAGCCGAGTCCGTACATTATGTTCCGATGCCGGACTATGACGAAACAGTAGTTGACAAGGATCTGGAGGAAAGGATGGAGCTTGCGCAGAGGGCTTCTTCAATGGTCCTCGCTCTGCGCCGCAAGGTGAACATCAATGTCCGCAAGCCTTTGTCAAAGATTGTCATACCTGTCATCGACTCCAAGGTGAAAGAACAGCTTGAAAAGGTCAAGAACCTGATTCTTGGTGAGGTCAATGTCAAGGAGGCTGAGTTCATCGACGATGCCGCAGGCATGATAACCAAGAAAATCAAGCCGAACTTCAAGACCCTCGGCAAGATATATGGCAAGCAGATGAAGGAGATTGCCGCAGCGTTCGGCACCCTCTCACAGGAAGAAATATCTGCAATACAGTCAAGTGAGGCCTCCTCAGAGGCTTATGTGCTTCACCTTCCTTCGGGTGATGTGGCTCTCAACAAGGGTGACTATGAGATTACTTCAGAGGATATGCCTGGATGGCTCGTTGCTACGGAAGGCTCTCTGACACTTGCTCTTGATGTGACGGTAACCGAGGAGCTTCGCCTTGAAGGTGTGGCAAGGGAATTGATAAACAGGATACAGAATCTACGCAAGGACAGTGGCTTCGAGGTCACTGACAAGATTTCTGTCGTTATATATGCAGACGGTTCTGATGGAGAAGAAATCGCCGCCTCCCTCAAGGGTTTCGGCGAATATGTAGCCTCCCAGACACTGGCACTGTCCGTTGCGACTGCTCCTCTTGCCGAGGCTGGTGATGCCGCCGAGGTAGAGTGGAATGATGCTGCGATACGCATCAAGGTGGCAAAGGTTCAGGCCTGAGATAGTTAATAACTTTAAAACATTCACGATTATGGCAGAAGAAATGAAAGTGAACGAACCTGATGTAAAGGTGCGTTACAGCGATGAGGAACTGCAGGAGTTCAAGGCGATAATTCTCGAAATGCTCGATAAGGCCAAAAAGGAATACAAGACTCTCAGGGATGTCGTCACCCACGACTCCAGCAATGACATAGAAGACACATCGCCTACATTCAAGGTCATGGAGGAGGGTGCCACCGCCCTGAACAAGGAAGAGGCCGGTGCTCTTGCACAGAGGCAGTACAAATTCATCCAGAATCTTGAGGCAGCCCTCGTGAGAATCGAGAACAAGACTTACGGAGTCTGCCGCATGACAGGCAAGCTCATCCCTAAGGAAAGGCTTCGTCTCGTTCCTCATGCAACCCTCACTGTTGAGGCAAAAGAGATGATGAACAAGAACAAATAGCCTTTTATGAAGATTTCAAAGGGGACAAAGCTGTTCATCCTCGGATTCATTCTTGTCGTGCTTGACCAGGTCATAAAGGTCCTGGTCAAGACGAATATGTCTCTCGGGGAGACTATCAATGTGGCTGGGGACTGGTTCAAGCTCCATTTCGTGCTTAACAAAGGCATGGCATTCGGCATGGCATTCGGCGGACTGTGGGGCAAAGTCATCCTCTCAGTGTTCCGTATCGTGCTTTTCGGAGCATTGTGGTGGTGGATAGACAAATTGACGAAGCGCAAGGATGTCCCGACAGGGGTGCTCGTAGGACTCACTCTGATAACTGCTGGTGCCTTCGGAAATATCATTGACTGTTTTTTCTACGGACTGATATGGCCGGAGACGGTGACTCCGGGAGCACCGTTTGCATTCATGTTCGGACAGGTCGTCGATATGTTCTATTTCCCTCTGTTCGACTACAGACTTCCGTGGTCGGACCAGGTTCACACATTCTTTGGGGCAGTGTTCAATTTTGCTGACAGCTGCGTCACCTGCGGGGCCTTGTACCTGGTATTCTTCCAGTACAAATTCTTTGCAAAGGATGCAGAGCCCTCAAAGCTTGAGGAACCTAAGAAAAAATGAGACTACTTGTCCCGGCGCAGTTTCTCGACACAGGTCCAGATTCTGCCGAGTTCTCCGGGAATATTGATATCCTGAGGGCATTTTGGCCTGCATTGGCCACAGTTTATGCAATGGTCAGCCTGACGGAGTTTCGGAATGGCACGGTCGTAGCTTACAAGATAGGCACGCCGTGCCTTTCTGTATGATTCAGTACCTGGATGATCGTTTATGAAGCCTTCGTTCAGGCATTTGTTGTAATGCTTGAAAATTTCAGGAATGTCTATGCCGTAAGGACATGGCATGCAGTAGTCGCATCGCGTGCATCTAATGAAAGGATGCTTTGTCATCATGTCGGCAACCTGGCCGAGGAAATCCAGTTCCGACTCCTTCAGAGGAACGAGAGGGGAGTATGTGCTCAAGTTGTCCTTCAGATGTTCCATATAAGTCATTCCGCTCAGAACTGTAAGCACGCCTTCGTGATGGCCGGCGAACCTGAACGCCCAGCTTGCCGTGCTTGCATCAGGAGTGCAGGCTTTCAGCATATCCGCGATGTATTCAGGGAGTGTTGCAAGCCGACCTCCGAGCAGGGGCTCCATGATTATTGCCGGGATGTTTCTGGAATGCAGCTCGTTGTACAGATATTCCGCTTCAGTGTTTCTCCCTGACGGATGTTTCCAGTCCATGTAGTTGAGCTGTATCTGTACGAAATCCCAATGGTAGCGCTCATGCAGTGCCATCAGGCTGTCGAAACATGCTTTGTCTCCATGGAAGGAGAACCCGAGATTGCGTACATGTCCTTTCTTCCTTTCTTCTACAAGGAAATCAAGCATGCCGTTGTCCACGAATCTTTCGTTGAACTTCTTCATACCGCCTCCTCCTATAGAATGAAGCAGATAATAGTCAATATGGTCAGTATTGAAATTTTCCAGCGATTCCCTGTACATTTTCATCGCTGATTCCCTTGATGAATCACCGAAGTTGGACAGCTTGGTGGCGATGAAATAACTTTCCCTTGGGTGCCGCGACAAAGCTACGCCTGTTGCGCGTTCGCAGTCTCCTGACAGATAGACCGGGGCGGCATCGAAATAGTTGACACCGTGCTCGATGGCATAGTCCACAAGCCGGTTCACCTGCTCCTGGTCTATGACTTCCTTGTCATCCACCCTTGTCATCGGCCACCTCATGCATCCATATCCAAGGATGCTGACTTTGTCTCCTGAATTCGGATTTACACGGTATGTCATTTCTCCGCCATTCCCGGAATCGGTGCCTGCATTGCCATTACCTTTGCATCCTGCAAGCAACCCTCCGGCAGCTGCCGCGGCTCCGCCTGCTCCTATGTTCTTCAGGAATTCCCTTCGGCTTATATTGATGCTCATAGCTTTCCTCCTTACAATGTTCTGTGTACTTCGTGCCCTTCTACATAAATTGCCGGATAAGGGCTTGCCGGGCAAAGGTTCTCGCATGCTCCGCAGCCGATGCAGACTTCCTCGTTCACTGCAGGAATCCTGAGTGAAGCCTTGTCTTCCGGATTCAAAGGAACCATCTTGATGGCCCCTGCAGGACAATGCCTTGCACAGTTGCTGCACCTCACTCCGTCTGTCTTGACGATGCAACGGCTGTGGTCCGTCACAGCATGACCTATCTGTATCGAGGACTTCTCCTCCATGCTTGTCCTGACGATTGCGCCTGCAGGGCAGACTTCAGAGCAGGCAGTGCATTCTGGCCTGCAATAGCCTCTCTCGTAGGACATTTCCGGTTGCATGAATCTGCCGAGATCTGATGACGGCCTGAGAACATTGTTCGGACAGGTGTTCACGCACAACTGGCATGCAGTGCAATGATCAGAGAAATGCTTCAGGCTTGCCGAACCGGCCGGCACAAGAGGTGTCTCCCTTTGAGGAATCCTGTGCTTCCTTTCCGGTGCAAGTCTTTCCCCGATTTTCTTCTCCTGAGCCTTCATCACTGATGCTCCTATAAGTGCCGAACCTACAAGGAATGACCTCCGGCCTGTGTCAGGGCTGTTTCCTTCTGACGCTTTGCCCTTCTTATCTTCTTTCCTGCCGTATCTGAAGCGGTATTTGATGGCTCCTTCGTTGCAGTTGTCCAGGCAGTCCATGCAACTGACACATCTGCTTGTGTCAATCTCATGGTTCTGCATGTCTATGCATGAGCATTTGCATTGTCTGCCGCAAAGACCGCATCCTCTGCATTTTGAAGTGTCTATCGAAGGGGCAAAAAGGCTGAACCTTGAGAAGAATCCTAGAACGGTACCAACAGGACATACATTGTTGCACCATGTTCTTCCTCCCCGCCATGCAAGAACGGCCAGCAGGATGAACATCAGGGCTGCAACTATGAATGTCGGGAGACTCCTGACCCAGACTTCCCGGCCGTAGAATGCATAATTCCCTGCTTCGTTGCAAATCCAGGCAATAAGATTGTTGCCGAGAGCATAAACAGGAGCAAAAAGGTTCTGCGCTATCCTGCCGTATGTGCTGTATGGAGCAAGAAGACCGGCAACAGCGTGCACTCCAGCAACCAAGGTGGCTATGAAAAGTACGAGGAATCCGATTCTGATCCACTTGTGCTCTTTCTCATATTTGAAGCGGAACCTGTCTTTTTTCTTGATTCGTCCCCTGAACCATGAGACGATGTCCTGCATTACTCCGAGAGGGCAGATCACGGAACAATAGACCCTGCCGAAAACAAGGGTAAGCAGAACAAGGGCTGCAACGGTCACCAGGTTGAGCGCAAGTACTGCCGGAAGAAACTGTATCTTTGCCATCCATCCGAGCCATTTGTGCAGGGCTCCGGTGACGTCGACAAATAGCAGAGTTATTCCCGCAAAGAACAGTGCAGCAGCGACAATCCTTATGATTCTCAATATGCCGGGTCTATTTTTCTTCATATCTGTCTATGGCTTTCTTCATAAGTTCACGTCCAGCCTCGGCTATTTCCCTTGCCTTGGCATAGTCTGAAATCTCGCCGTATGCATCGAAAGGCATCTTGACGAGGATATCAGGTTGGTACATCTTGATTGACATCTCCGAGTTCACATGATTCATCAGTGAGAATGTCCTTGAGAGGATTGAGTAGTAGTTCTCGCCCATCTCGATAGGGTCTATCTGCTTCCCGTCTCCCCTCATGGATTCCATCAGCATCCTGTAGCCCTGCTGTCCTGCCAGCTTGACCTTGTCGATAAGGGTGAGACTCTCGTCATGCTTGACGGTCTCTATCACGGCTTTTGCTCCGAGTGTAATCTCTTTCCTGTGCTCCTTGCGCTCTTCTTCTGCCCGGGCTTCTTCCATCAAAGCCTTGGTTATGCCTTCTACATCAACATCGTTCACATCGAAGCCCACAAGTATGTCCTTCCCGTTGCGGTCAACGCGGTTGAAAGGTATGGCATTCGCTATGCCTCCGTCTATCAGGGTCCTGTACCCGTACTTAACAGGGCGGAACAGGGACGGAATGGATATGGAAGCCCTTATTGCCTGGAACAGGTTCCCTTTGTCGAACACCACTTCCTCCCCTGTGTACAGGTCTGTGGCAATGGCCTTGAAAGGAATCCTCAGGTCTTCGATGTCAATGTCCGGAACGATTTCCTTTATTGCATCGATCACTCTGTCTCCTTTGACAAGATGATTCTTGCTTATGGACAGGTCCATGAGTGTGAACACTTTCCATGCATCAAGCGTGTACAGCCAGTCCTTTATCTGAGGCAGCCTCCCGGATGCATAGATACCTCCTATGAGGGAACCTATGGAAGTGCCTGCAACCGATGTGATATTGTAACCGCGCCTTAGAAGTTCTTCTATTGCGCCTATGTAAGCGAAGCCCCTCGGCCCGCCGCTTGACAAGACCAATGCTACATCCTGTTTCATATAGAGTAAATTTACCGAACTAACATGGCAAATTTACACAATTCGTGACAATTATCCGTATCCATGCAAAATTATATTTTGGGAAATGGACATTTTACAAAGGCGGGCACGGATACGGATAATGCGGATCAACCACCAGAGCGGTCTCAGGCCTCTTTCAGGATTCTGATTTTTGATGCCGCCACCTCATAGAACAGTTTGTCAGTTCCTTCTGCATTGGTGTATTTGTTACACCTCATCCTGCCAACGATATGTACAGGAACTCCCTTGACGATTCCCGAGAGGTCTGGCATCTCCTTGCTGCTCCAGGCCACTACATTGTGCCAGGTGGTTTCCGATACCCCGGCCCCGTCCTTTCCTTTATACATGAATTCAGTGGCAACAGAGAAATTGACCACTTGCTTCTCTCCTACAGTGTTGGCCCTGACAGTGCCGACATATCCCTGCAATTCGATTTTGTTGATGCTTTCCATGATTATTCTTTCATTTTGTTGTTTTATTTTCTTCCCCACATCCAGTCGCGCGCTCTGTAGGTTGGAGGCAAAGTAAGGCAAAATAATTCAAGGTTCATCCATCTGGCGAGCCGCAGGCATCACTTATTTCTGTTTTTGACATTCCTTTTAACTTTTTTATTCATCACTAAATAAATCTTCTCCATAATCAAATAAATATTACTGTGTGAAGATTTTTCCGACTTTTCAAAAAACGGAAAAAACAATTGCCGGAAACGGAAATACTTGCTGAAAGCTGTTGCATGTGATTTCCCAGTATATGATATTTGCTGAAAAGAAAAACGGTTCATCATGGAATACAAGAAACAAAGCAGGGTCATGCCTCTATGCCTTGAATGTGGTGACAAGATAAGCTATGGCAGGACTGACAAGAAGTTCTGTTGCGACAGCTGCAAGGTCCGGTATTACAACAACATGGCAAAGACAGAGAGGGCATACAGACGCAGGGTGATATCATGCATCACCAAGAATTACAATATATTGGAGAATCTCGTAAAGTCCGGCATCAATACAATCGCCCTGGTGGACATCATAGGCCTCGGCTTCATCCCGGGCATAATGACAGCGCATTCCAGAGTGAGGGGACGGGAGGAGTACAGCTGTTTTGATATTAAATATATAATGACTCCTACCAGATTGTATTCGATATCGAAAATTAAAAATGTTTCCATAAATTTGCAGCCTGAAGGGAACATTCTGAAATAAACACACAGATCATATGAATAAAAAAGTATTGTTCGCAGCAGGCCTCGGGCTTGCTCTTATCACAGGTTGTAAAATGGAAAATCCGCTTTTGACGGAGTCCGATGCACCTTTCGGGGCTCCACAGTTTGACAAGATCAGGAATGAACATTATCTGCCGGCATTCGAGTCGGCAATTGCAGAGGCGAAGGCAGAAATAGACGCCATTGTAGCAAATCCGGATGAACCGACGTTCGTGAACACCATAGAGGCAATGGAATTTGCCGGAGTCAGGCTCGACCGGATTTCAGGGATATTTTTCAATTTGCTCGAAGCAGATACTGATGATACTATGCAGGAGATTGCAGAGCAGGTATCCCCGATGCTGACGGAATACTCTACCTATATATCACTGAATGCACCTCTTTTCGAGAAGGTAAAGGCCGTATATCTCAAGAAGGACAGCCTCGGACTTGAAAAGGACCAGATGAGGCTCCTTGAGCAGCATTACAGAAGTTTTGTAAGAGGGGGTGCCAATCTGTCCGAGGAAGACAAGGCAGTCTATACGGAGCTTTCAAAGGAACTTTCAACCACGACTCTCCAGTTCAGCAGAAATGTCCTCGCTGCCACAAACGCCTATACGCTCAATGTGACAGACAGCACGGAGCTTGACGGACTTCCTGAATACATGCTTGCACTCGGATCCGAGACCGCTCAGGAAAAAGGTCTTGAAGGATGGGCATATACCCTTGATTATCCCAGCTACGGGCCGTTCATGAAATACTGCCGCTCACGTGAGCTTCGCAGACAGATGTGGATGGCTTACAATACCCGTGCGACCGAGGGCGGAAATGACAATACCGAGATTGTCAAGAAGATTGTGGACCTGAGAATAAAGATTGCCAACATTCTCGGATATGAAACTTATGCTGACTATGCTCTCGAAGAGCGTATGGCCAAGGACAGGAAGACTGTGGAGACTTTCATAAAAGACCTGCTTGAACCATCCATGCCTTTTGCCAAGGCAGATGTCGCAACGGTACGCAGCTATGCAGTCAGGAATGGGTTCCCGGCTTCCGAGACATTCATGCCGTGGGATTTCTCATTCTGGTCGGAGCGTTATCAGGAGGCGGAATATTCCCTCAATGCTGAAGAACTCAAGCCTTATTTCAAGCTGGAGAATTGTATCGATGCAGTGTTCGATCTTGCAAACCGTCTCTACGGACTTACTTTCGAGGAACTCCACAATGTGCCTGTATATCACAAGGATGTGAAAGTATATGAGGTCAAGGACGAGGACGGAAGCCACCTTGCTCTATTCTATGCTGATTTCTTCCCTCGTGCCAGCAAGAGGGGAGGGGCGTGGATGACAGAGTTCAGGGGACAGAGCATCAGGAACGGTGTCGAGTACAGGCCGTTCATAAGCATTGTCACCAATTTCACGAAGCCTACGGCAGATACACCGTCGCTTATTACCCATGATGAGTTCACCACGTTCCTCCACGAATTCGGACATGCACTTCACGGTATCTTGGCCCAGGGACGCTATCCTTCGTTGACCGGTACGAATGTAGCCCGTGATTTCGTCGAACTGCCTTCACAGATTATGGAGAACTGGGGATTCGAGAAGGAATATCTCAACACGTTTGCCCGTGATTACAGAACCGGTGAGCCTGTCCCTGCAGAACTTGTAGACAGAATCATAGCAGCCAAGAATTATCTTGCAGGCTATTATCAGGTACGTCAGCTTCATTTCGGCTATCTCGACATGGCATGGCATACCCGCAAGGATCTTCCAAGTGAAGCTACCATTGATTTTGAGCACGAGGTGCTTGCACCTTATGCCGTCCTGCCGACTGTAAATGAGGCCGCCATATCTCCTTCATTCGGACATATATTCTCCGGTGGATATTCTGCAGGATATTATTCTTACAAATGGGCGGAGGTACTTGAGGCTGATGCCTTCTCGCTCTTCCAGGAAAAGGGAATCTTCAACAGGGAGGTATCGATGTCATTCAGGAAGAACATTCTTGAAAAAGGTGACTCGGAAGAGGCTTCTGTCCTTTACCGCAATTTCCGCGGGCACGACCCTGAGCCGAAAGCCCTCATGGAGAAGCTCGGACTTGTCAAATAAAGACAACAAAAAAGCGGTCGGAGGACCGCTTTTTTGTTTGTGCACCAAGTAGTATATCAGGCAATTTTCTCGTTCAGGTCCTTGGGCTCTTTGAAGCAGATTATGAAGAGGATTGCCACCACGAGGGCATAGGCCGCGAATGTGTACCATGCTGCACTCCAGTTCGGCTCTGCTGCATTGTAAACGAAATGGTTCACTACAGCCTGGGCGCTCAATGTTCCAACTGTGGCTCCGATGCCGTTGGTCATGAGCATGAACAGACCCTGGGCGCTGTTCTGGATTTTCTCGCTTGTCCTCATGTTTACATAGAGGGATCCTGAAATGTTGAAGAAATCGAAGGCCACTCCATATACGATCATAGATATGATGAGCATCCATACTCCTGAACCGGTGTCGCCCGCCCCGAAAAGTCCGAATCTGAACACCCATGCGAACATGGCAATCAGCATCACTTTCTTGATGCCGAACAGCTTCATTGCAATCGGGATCAGGAGTATGCCGAGAGTCTCGGATATCTGTGATATTGAAATGAGGGCGTTGGCATTTCTCGCTCCCCATGTGTCGGCAAATTCAGGCACTTCAGTAAAATGGGTGATGAAAGGATTCGCGAATCCGTTCGTTATCTGAAGGGCGACTCCGAGAAGCATCGAGAAGATGAAGAATATTGCCATGTTCCTGTTCTTGAACAGAGAGAAGGCGTTGAAGCCGAAGCGCTCTGCAAGACTTGCTTCTGAAGATTTGTCCGCGCAGCAAGGGCAGTTCGGAAGAGTGAAGCAGTATAGGAACATCATGATTCCGAGGACTCCGCTGGTAAGCAGTTGGTTGTAAGTGTATTGGAATGCTACTCCGTTTGGAGCCTTCACGAAATTGACAAACAGCATGGCGCAGATGAATCCGATTGTACCGAATACACGGATAGGAGGGAAGTCCTTCACTGTGTCATAGCCGTTGTTTTCCAGGATTCTGAAAGCGACTGAGTTGGAGAGTGCTATGGTAGGCATGTAGAATGCTACGCTGATTGAATACAGGCTGAACAGGATGCCGAACGAAATATCCGCCCCGGCTGTCATTCCGTACAGACCTGCAGCACCCATCGCTATGCCGGCTACTCCGTGGCAGAGACCGAGAAGCCTCTGTGCCGGGATGTATTTGTCGGCTACGATGCCCATCAATGTAGGCATGAAGATGGAAACTATGCCCTGCATTGCATAGAAGATACCTATCTTTGTGGCAAGCCCGACCGATGCAAGATAGCTGCCCATGGATGTGAGGTAGGCTCCCCATACAGCCCATTGCAGTACATTCATCACAATGAGCCTGAGTCTTATTGATTTGTTCATGGTTGTTGGTTTATTTGTTTCTTTGTTATTTCGGTGCAATCTTGTAGAGGAAAGCTGTGATGAAGGCATATACTATGTTTGGTACCCACAATGCTATGCCCGGCGGCATCACTCCGGTATGGACGAACATCTGGCTGAACCTCAGGAACAGGATGTATGTGAACGCCAGGGCTATGCCGATTCCTATATTCCATCCGATGCCTCCTCTTCGCTTCTTCGACGACAGAGACACGCCCATAATGGTAAGGATGAACGCCGAGAACGGCAGGGCGAACCTCGTATGCTTTTCGATAAGGGCGAATTTCACATTCGCGTCGCCCCTCATTCTCTGAGTCTCGATAAGTTCGTTCAGTTTCTTGTAGTTCAGGGTCTCGACTGTGTTCTCTGTCATGTAGAAGTCGTTGACTGTCAATGCAAGGGTGGTGTCGAGCTGCCTGCCGCTCCTGATATTGTCCGTAAGGTCCTCGTTGTAATCCCTTATGAAATATTTCTTTAGCCTCCATTTACCCGTATTCGAGTCATATACGGCAGTCTCGGCGGAAATCTTGGAAACCAGCTTGTTGTCCTCTATTTTTTCGAGGGTGAACCTGTATGCCGTGTTGTTCCAGGAACTGAAGGATTCTGCGTAAACGAATTCTCCCGGGGATATCTGGTAGTGGACGTTCCTGCCCACGCTCTTGAACCGTGTCTTGATGTATTTGTTCTCGAATTCCAGCCTGGTCATGTTGGCGTCAGGGATGACGAAGAGGTTGAGGCACAGGGACAGCATGGCTATGAGGGTGGCGGAGAATATGTACGGGACCATCATCCTGTGGAAACTGATTCCGCAGGAGAGTATGGCGATGATCTCGGAGTCCGCCGCCATTTTTGAAGTGAAGAATATGACCGTTATGAATACGAACAGAGGGCTGAACATATTCATGAAATAAGGGACGAAGTTCAGGTAATAGTCGAAGATAATCGCCTTCAACGGAGCTTCCTTGCTGACGAAATCGTCGATCTTCTCGCTGATGTCGAAGATGATGACGATGCCGATGATGAGCAGGAGGGCGACGAAGAAGGTGGTTATGAATTTCCTGACTATGTATGCGTCCAGTTTTTTCGGTCTCAGATCAATCATTGTCTCCTATAGTCTGGTCATGATTCTTGGGACTACTGCATCCTTCCATGCTTTGAAGTCCCCTTGTCTTATATGCATCCTTGCCTGATTTACAAGGTCAAGATAGAATGCAAGATTATGCTCGCTGGCAATCTGTCCGGCAAATATCTCTCCCGAAACGAAAAGATGGCGGAGGTATGCCTTCGTGTATGTGCTGTCCACGAATGATGTTCCCTTAGGGTCAAGTGGCGAGAAATCATCGGCCCATTTGCGGTTCTTCATGTTGATGATTCCGTCCCAGGTGAACAGCATCCCGTTGCGTCCGTTTCTTGTCGGCATCACGCAGTCGAACATGTCCACTCCTCTTGCGATGCCTTCGAGTATATTGGCCGGGGTTCCGACACCCATCAAATATCTCGGCCTGTCATCAGGAAGCACCGGACAGACAAGCTCCAGCATCTCGTACATCTTCTCTGTCGGCTCTCCTACGGCCAGTCCTCCGATGGCATAGCCTTCCCTGCCGAAAGCGGCAGCGTGCTCCACAGCCTCAAGCCGCAGGTCAGGATATATGCAACCCTGTATGATAGGGAAGAGAGTCTGTGAGTATCCGTACAGAGGCTCCGTCTCGTCGAAATGCCTTATGCATCTCTCCAGCCATGATTTGGTGAGCTGGAGAGATTTTTTTGCATAGTCATATGTTGCATCGCCGGGGCAGCACTCGTCAAGGGCCATCATGATGTCGGCACCGATGATCCTCTGTGTGTCGACATTGTTCTCAGGAGTGAATATGTGCTTTGAACCGTCGATGTGGGACCTGAATATGCATCCCTCAGGAGTCAGCTTCCTGATAGGGCTGAGCGAGAACACCTGGAATCCTCCGCTGTCCGTAAGTATGGGCCTGTCCCATGATTCGAAACGGTGCAGACCTCCGGCGGCTTTCAGGATGTCAAGACCGGGCCTCAGATAGAGGTGGTAGGTGTTGCCGAGTATTATTTCAGCCTTGATGTCATCCTTAAGGTCTCTGTGATATACTCCCTTGACGGAACCGACGGTACCGACAGGCATGAAAATCGGGGTCTCGATTGTGCCATGGTCGGTAGTGATGATTCCGCATCTTGCGGACGACTGAGGGTCGTTGTGTGTCTTTACGAATTTCATCGGTCTCCGGTCTCCACTTCCACTGTCCATCCGAATTTGTCAGGAATCTCTCCGTACTGGATGGAGGTTATGTAATTGTACAGTGCAAGGCTCTTCGGACCGCATAGTCCGTCGCCATAGACATATTCCGTCTGATCGGCGGATTCGAGTGACGGCTTGTCAACAAGTCTGTGAACAGGAGTGATAACCACTGCCGTTCCGCATTCTCCGACCTCGTCGAAAGTGCCGAGTTCGGATGTCGGGACAGGTCTCCTTTCCACCGTCATGCCGAGTTCGGCTGCTGCAGTCTCCAGTGACATGTTCGTGATGGAAGGAAGTATGCTGTCAGATTTCGGAGTTATGTATGAATTTCCCCTGATGGCGAAGAAATTAGAAGAGTTGAACTCGTCTATATATTCCTTGGTAGCAGGATTGAGGTAAAGGACAGCCTTGAAACCGAGCTCGTGTGCCTTGTTGAGGGAGGCAAGGGAGGCGGCGTAGTTGCCGCCCACCTTGTATGCCCCGCATCCGTCAGGCGCCGCCCTGTCGTAGTTCCTTGCAATCACGGCATCGATTGCCTCGAGCGTTCCTCCCGTGTATGCTCCGACAGGGGAACATAGCACTATGAAAGTGCTTTCCTTGGAAGACTGCACTCCGAGCTGAGGATTGGTACCGATGAGGGTCGGCCTGATGTACAGGGAGGCCCTTGAACCGTAAGGTGGCAGGAAATCGATGTTTTCACGGACGATCCTTTCACACATCCCTATGAACATCTCTGTGGACGGAGCTTCGATGCCAAGATATTTTGCAGACCTCTGAAGGCGTTTGGCGTTCTCTTCCGGCCGGAAGATGCGGACTTTGCCGTCTTTGCCACGGAAAGCCTTGAGTCCCTCAAAACACTCCATGCTGTAGTGGAGAGCGCCTGCGAAAGCACTTATCGTGAGGTTGTCATCCGTACGACTCTCGATTTCGGACCATTTGCCGTCCGCAAACCGAGTGTAGAGGATGGTGTTTGTCTTGGTGTACGAAAATGTAAGTTTGCTCCAGTCCAGTCTGTTGTTCATGTCAGATAAGTATTTCAAATAATTTGTTGTTCTCGTTGATGTATTCGTAGGAAATGTTGTGGGCATCCATCCTGCGTGTGATTGCGTCAATGTCCTCCTTTGCAGCAACTTCTATTCCGATCAGGGCAGGACCGAAATCCTTGCTGGTCTTCTTGATGTACTGGATGTGCACAAGGTCGTCAGTAGGGCCGATCACATCGCGGATGAATGAGAGGATGGCTCCGGACTTCTGAGGGAAGTTGACGATAAAATAATGCTTCAGGCCTTCGTAGAGGAGTGATTTCTCCCTGATTTCCTCCATCCTTATGATGTCGTTGTTGCTTCCGCTGATGATGCAGGCTACATTCTTGCCCTTGATCTTGTCGGCATAGAAGCGGAGGGCTGCCACGGAGAGGGCACCGGCAGGTTCCACTACGATGGCGCTCTTGTTGTACATCTGGATAATCGACGTGCAGACTGCTCCCTCCGGAACGAGGATGATGTCATCGAGCACCTGCTTGCATATTTCATAGGTGAGTGCTCCGGCTTTCTTGACTGCGGCTCCGTCAACGAATTTGTCAATATGCTGGAGCTCAACCACTTCACCTCTTTCGATTGCAGTCTTCATGCAGGCTGCACCGGCAGGCTCCACGCCTATGACCTTTGTATTCGGAGACTTCTGCTTGATATATGCGCCGACTCCCGATGCAAGTCCGCCACCTCCGATAGGGATGAAGATGTAGTCGATCGGCTCAGAAGTCTGGTTGAGGATTTCATATCCTATCGTGCCCTGTCCCTCTATGATTTTCTCGTCATCGAAAGGAGGGATGAAGGTCTTGCCGCTCTTGCGTGCATATTCAATGGCTGCAGAATTCGCTGCATCGAATGTGTCCCCTGTCAGAACGATGTCGATATATTCTTTTCCGAACATCCTCACCTGCTCGATCTTCTGTCTCGGAGTGGTGGTAGGCATATAGATTGAACCCATGATTTTCAGCTTGTTGCATGAGAATGCAACTCCCTGGGCGTGGTTACCGGCGCTGGCGCAGACAATGCCGTATTTCAATGTTTCAGGAGCAATTGAGCGAATCTTGTTGTATGCACCCCTGATCTTGTACGACCTGACTGTCTGCAGGTCTTCTCTTTTCAGCAGCACATTTGCATCATATGTTGCTGAAAGATTGTCATTTTTCTTGAAAGGAGTCGTTTCAAGAATCTCTTCAAGCACCTTGGAAGCCTTTACAATGTTTTCCTCGGTAGGAAAATAACCTTGAGTACTCATTTTGTTTGTAACAAATATTTAATATTTCTTCAAAAATAAGATAATATACTTATATTTCCTAATTAATTACGACGAAATAATTACAAAATCATCTAAAATGTCATTCAATCCATCATAATCAGCGCGATGGACTTATGACTGAATTCCAGCCTTACAGTGTCGTTGACCGCACGGTTCAGAGTTGCCTTCCACCAATTGTCGAAAACCACGTCGTCAGTCTTCCACTGCAGGCCTGATGACTTGATTTTCAGATTGTTGTCGGGACTGAATATGGAAATCCTGCGTCCTTGACCGCATTCCATCTCGAAAGTGTCCGTGATAGCGAAGATTGTCCCATGGTCCGTTACCATCTCAACGCGGACGCCCATTCCCTCCAGGTCATACATCCTTGCATATTCCATCAGGAGTGACACATTGCCTATGGTGTGGTCCTCCCTTTCGCCTGTAGCTCCGAGGATATGGACTGTCCCTATGCCGGCAAGATTCTCCATTGCCCAGCGGAATGCCTTTGTCTGGTCGTTATAATCCTGTTCATCGACTTTCACTATGATTCCGGAATATTTCCTGCACATATCTCCGGACAATGAATCCATGTCTCCGATGACAAGATCCGGGAGCCTGTCAATGCCGAAAACGGCCTTGCTGTTCCTGATGAACTTCTTCAGGGCCCCGTCACAGCAGATTATGAAATCCGAGTTGCGGAGCAGGTAACGGGGATATTCGCTTGAGGGAAACTGCCCGTCGCAGACTATTGAGACCTCTTTAGACATGTTTTCCTGTTATGTTTGATGATGTACCCTTTGTGGTGGTCCACTGGTCCGCATCGCGGAAGCCAAGAAGGAAGTCCTTGACAGCCATCCTCTTCTTGCCTGAAATCTGGAGCTCGGCGACATCGATTGCTCCGTCCCTTGTGGCGAATGCGAGGAAGCTCTTTCCGTCGGTGAGTATTTCACCAGCTGTTGCGGAAGACTTGGAGCAGGCCTCGAGCATGGCGGTATATGCTTCTCCTTGTATCTTGGCGGCCTTGTAGATCTTAAGCTGGATTGTCCTGTCATCTTTCACGAGTTCGGTGAATGATGCCGGATATGGACTGAGTCCCCTGATGAGGTTGTAAATATCCCTTGTCCGGCCGTCCCAGTCAATATGACAGAGTTCGCGGGTGATTTTCGGAGCCGGCTTCAGCACCTCGGATCCCTGGATGAAGCTCTTCTGAACCCTCAGTTCCACATTGTTCTCAAGTATAGCTTCCACGGTCTGCACAACGAGCTTGGACCCCATGTCCATGAGTTTGTCATGAACCTCTCCTACAGTCTCGTCCGGTCCTATGAGGCACTGCTCGCGCATCATGATTCCGCCGGTGTCCATGCCGTCATCGATCATGAACGTGGTCACACCGGTAGCCTTCTCACCGTTGATGACGGCCCAGTTTATAGGGGCGGCACCTCTGTACTGAGGCAGGAGGGCAGCGTGGAGGTTGAATGTTCCAAGGCGTGGAATTTCCCAGACCACCTTTGGCAGCATCCTGAACGCAACTACTACGAACAGGTCCGGTTTCCATGCCTTCAGGGCTTCAATGAAATCCGGGTCCTTGAGGGAAACCGGCTGAAGCACAGGGATGCCGTGCTCCACAGCATATTTCTTGACAGCGCTTTCGTTGACCTTCAGACCCCTGCCGCTTGCCTTGTCGGCTACTGTCACGACTCCCACGATCTCATATCCGTTGCGTATGAGTTCGTCGAGAGGGGCGACTGCAAATTCAGGGGTACCCATATAAACAATCCTTGTCTTCTTGAAGAATCCCATGATCTTTGTCTTGATTTTTCTGTATGCGCTCTTGATTGTATCGGCGCTGAAAATTGATGAATCATTGATGGCTTTCCAGGTGAGATACATTCCCAACGGGAACAGCACATAGCTGGATATGAATACTCCGTTGAACGGTCCGATTGCCCCGTCCCTTGCGAGCTTCGTTCCGGAAATATCTATCACCCAGTACAATACGAAGAACAATACCGATATGATGGCCGGTGTTCCGAGTCCTCCCTTCCGTATCAGCGCACCAAGCGGGGCACCGATGAAGAAGAATATGAAACAGGCTATCGAGAGGGCGAACTTCTTGAGAATGCCGATGTCGATTCTGCGCAGGGTGAATGTGTAATGGAACCTGTCTCTGGCAAATGAGGACAATGACATCTGGAGATCTTCTGCATTTGACTTGGCTTTCTCCATCGCGCTGATCTGCTGGTCAATGTTCTTCCATGTGTTGATGTCTTCCGGTATGAACGGAGTCTTCAGCTCTGATTTCCGGGATGCAGTGTCGAGCTGATCGGCATATCTGAGTGACCTCGTGCCGGTAATGGATTTGATGTTGTCCTGCCTTGCTTTGGCGTTGAGACCTCCGATGGAGTCCTTTCCATGACGCAGCTGCTTCAGGTTCATGGAGTTGACCTCGTCATCAAACCTGCTCGTGTCTGATTTCTGGAAAGCGTAGTTCTTCAGGGGTATGATCAACTCCTGCTTCTTGAAATCGATTTTTTGAAGCTGAAGCGTGGTATCCCGGTATTTCTTGTTGTTGGTCTCCTCGTAGTTGGTACCGTTGTATAGTACGAATGAAAGGTATGATTTGTCCTTGGACATCTTCATGAGGGCTGAGTCGGCGAGGGTAAGGCTTGTGTTGCCCTTTCCTCCGGTGTGGTTGTAGACCATCACACCGTGCATCATGCCACTCTTGTCGTTCCTGTCGTCCACCCTGAGGATATAACCCTCGATGCCGTTGTAGAATGTCCCGGTAGGAATCTTGATTTCCTCCTTGGTCTTCCCGATATCGTCCCTGAGGGTGTATATCTTGTTGTAAGCCACAGGAATAAGGTCATTGGAAATGAAGAATGCCCCGATACTGATGACTCCGGACGCGGCGCAGAGCGGAATCAGCACCCTCTTGAGGGATATTCCGGCAGCCTTGATTGCCAGGAGCTCGTTGTTTTCGCCGAGCGTGCCGAGTGTCATCATTGATGCCAGAAGGGTTGCAAGAGGAAGCGACAGGGGCAGCAGGGTGGCACTGCCCCAGCCGAGAAACTCCAGTATCACCTTAAGGCTCAGTCCCTTGCCTACAAGCTCGTCAATATAGAGCCAGAGGAACTGCATCATCAGAATGAAAACGACGACCAGCAGGACCGCTATGAACGGCCCTATGAAAGATTTGAGTATGAACTGGTCGAGTTTCTTCATCTGACGCTATCTGGTGGCAAGTTCAATCATTTTGGCGAGAGCATCCTTCAGACCTTCGGTGTTCTTTCCGCCGGCGGTTGCAAGACCAGCCTGTCCTCCACCGCCTCCGAGAATGAGCTTTGCCGCCTCACGGACGTCAGCTCCGGCATTGTGCCCTTTCTTCACGAGGTCGTCGCTGTACATGAGAAGGAGCTGAGGCTTGCCCTCTACCTCGAATGCTGCCGCAACTGCAAGATTTTCAGCCTCTTTCTGGAGAAGGAAGCAGGCATTCTTGAGCATCGCTGGGTCGTTCGGAGTGTCGAGGGTGACGATGTTCACCCCGTTCACTTCCTTGGAAGCCGTCTTAAGGTAGTTCTTCATCGTCATGCTCTTTTCTTTGAGCACCTGTTCCATCTGCTTCTTGTAATTGTCATTTTCTTCGATCATCTTCCTGATGGCTCCGGCAAGGTCCGGAACATTGTTGAAGAATGCCTTGGCTGCCCTGAGCGAAGTCTCCATCTCATCGACAATGATTTCTGCATGGAGTCCGGTCGTAGCCTCGATCCTGCGTACGCCTGCTGCGATTGCAGATTCGGAAATAATCTTGAAGAAACCGATCTGGCCGGTTGCCGCAGCGTGGCATCCTCCGCAGAGCTCGCATGAGTCTCCGAATTTCACGATGCGGACCTTGTCACCGTATTTCTCTCCGAAAAGTGCCATTGCACCCATCTCCCTGGCTTCCTCCATTGTTGCGGAGCGGCTCTCCTCGAGAGGGAAGTTGGCCCTGATGAGGGCATTGACCCTGTTCTCCACGAGGTCGATCTGTTCGTCTGTAAGCTTTTCGAAATGGGAGAAGTCGAAACGGAAATATTTGTCGCAGACATATGAGCCTTTCTGCTCCACATGGGTGCCGAGAATCTCGCGCAGTGCCTGGTGGAGAAGATGGGTGGCGGTGTGGTTGTTCTCTGTCTGGAGTCTTTTCTGTCTGTCAACGTGCAGGCTGAAGCTTTCCGTGCAGTCGGAAGGAATCCTCTCTGCGACATGGATGGTAAGATTGTTCTCCTTGATGGTATTGATGATAGCAATCTTCTCTCCGCTTTCAGATTCAATGTATCCGGTGTCTCCGACCTCACCGCCCATTTCTCCGTAGAATGGAGTGCGCTCGAACACAAGCTGGTACATGGTCTTGTTCTTCGCCTTGACCGTGCGGTGGCGTGTGAGCTGGACACCCTCAATATCCGTGCAGTCGTAGCCGAGGAACTCGATGTCCTCGCAGTGGCTGAACTCAACCCAGTCACCGGACTCGATTGCAGTGGCGTTGCGTGCTCTTTCCTTCTGTTTCTCAAGCTCCCTGTTGAATCCTTCGAGATCGATCGTGAATCCGTTTTCCGATGCAATCAGCTCTGACAGGTCAATCGGGAATCCGAATGTGTCATAGAGCGTGAATGCGTCTTCACCGGAGATTGTCTTCGATTCTGAAGATTTTGCCATTATGTTGTCCATCAGGCGGATACCTCTGTCCAGAGTGCGCAGGAAAGCTATTTCCTCTTCTTTAATCACTCTCTCGATTAGAGTCTGCTGCTTAACGATTTCAGGATAGAACTCTCCCATGTCGTCCACAAGCTGTCCGACAAGACGGCAGAGGAAAGGCTCATTGAAGCCGAGGAAAGTGTATCCGTAGCGCACGGCCCTGCGGAGTATCCTTCTGATAACATATCCGGCCTTGACATTTGAAGGAAGCTGGCCGTCTGCGATGGAGAAACTTATGGCGCGGATATGGTCCGCAATCACTCTCATGGCGACATCTTCTTTCTCGTTCACTCCGTATTCATGTCCGGAAAGCTCCTCGATCTTGTGGATCATGCCGGTGAACACATCTGTGTCATAGTTGCTCTGCTTGCCCTGGAGGGTCATGCAGAGGCGCTCGAAACCCATTCCGGTGTCCACATTCCTGTTTGGAAGAAGTTCAAGACTGCCGTTTGCCTTGCGGTTGTACTGCATGAACACGAGGTTCCAAATCTCAATCACGAGATGGTGTCCTTTGTTGACTAGTTCCGCACCAGGTATTTCTGCTCTTTCGGCATCACTCCTGAGGTCCACATGGATTTCGCTGCATGGACCGCATGGGCCCGTGTCACCCATTTCCCAGAAATTGTCGTGCTTGTTGCCGAGAAGGATCCTGTCCTTCGGAAGATGTTTCTCCCATGCTGCCATAGCCTCGGTGTCAAGTGCGGTTCCGTCTTCCTCAGAACCTTCGAAAACTGTGGCGTAGAGCCTGTTCTTGTCAATCTTGTACACCTCGGTCAGAAGCTCCCATGCCCAGTCGATGGCCTCTGTCTTGAAATAGTCTCCGAAGCTCCAGTTGCCGAGCATCTCGAACATGGTGTGATGGTATGAGTCGTGTCCGACCTCTTCGAGGTCATTGTGCTTTCCACTGACTCTGAGGCATTTCTGGCTGTCGCACACCCTGTTCCATTTAGGGACGCTGTTGCCGAGGAACCAGTCCTTGAACTGGTTCATGCCTGCATTGGTGAACATGAGGGTAGGGTCGTTTTTTACGACCATCGGTGCCGATGGCACTACATGGTGGCCTTTCGATTCGAAAAAGTCAAGAAAGGCTTTTCTGATTTCCTTTGAAGTCATATCTCGTATTTATTTTCTTTCGTTCTGGACCGCATTTGCGGAATAACTTGCAAAAATACATATTTTTTCCGTATTGGCTGCAATTATTTCCCCCAATCGCAAATTTGCCCTAAATTATAGGAATGAAAGAAAAAATTATTACCTTTGCGCGTTATGGCTAAAGAAAGAAGATACATATTCAATTCCAGGACTCTCTCCTACGAAGAGGCAAAGACCTCCAGAATGTCACATATATGGCGTTCAGTGGCTCTTTTCGCGTCCAGCATAGCCATGGCTGTCCTCTATTTCTGGATTTACTCCTCAGTCCTCGGGCTGGATACTCCGAAGACCATCCTTCTCAGGAAGGCCAACGACAGATGGTGCTCCAAGATAGAGGTGATGAACAGCAGACTTGACAAGTATGACCGTGTGCTGCAGGCCCTGCAGGTGCGCGACGACGACATATACCGTTCCATTTTCGGTATGAACGAGATTTCTCCCGAGGTCCGCAATGCCGGATTCGGAGGCGTCAACAGATACGGATGGCTCGACAACGCCACCCACGGCCCTCTGCTCAGGAGCACCGTCGTGAGGCTCGATGTCCTGACCAAGAAGACTTATGTCCAGACCAAGTCATTCGACGAGGTAGCTCTCCTTTCCAGAAGGGCAGGCGACATGGCATCGTGCATTCCTGCAATCCCTCCGGTCAACCCGGATCCGTCCAAATACAGGCTTTCCAGCAGTTTCGGCTACCGTTCCGATCCATTCACCAAGAGATCCAAATTCCACAGCGGCGTGGATTTCGCCATGAAGCCGGGCAACCCTGTGTATGCTACCGGAGACGGAGTCGTTGAAAGCGTCAAGTTCGAATTCTTCGGCTATGGCAACTCTCTGGTCATCGACCATGGTTTCGGTTACAAGACCCGATATGCCCATATGAAGTCCATAAGCGTGGCAGAGGGTATGAAGATCAAGAGAGGGGAGTGCATCGGAGAAAGCGGCAATTCAGGGCGCTCGTCAGGACCGCATCTCCACTATGAGGTCATCTACAAGGACAGGCAGGTCAATCCGACCAACTATTACGACCTGAGCATCGCTCCCGAGGAATATGCTGCCATGGTGCAGGTAACGGGGGACTCATCGGAAAAAATCACTCTGCATCCGTTCCATCAAAGGCTTAGGCGCTGAACATGAGCAACCGGTACATATTGGATGAAGACAACAGCTTCAGGAAGGTCAAGACATCGGTATGGGCAATCGTTCGCAAGATACTGGTGTTTTTTGTCGCCACCTCATCCATGGCTGTGCTCTATTATGTGATTCTGGCCCTGTTTTTCAGCACCGATACGGAAAAGCGTCTCAGCAGGGAGAACAAGATGTATGAGAAACTCGTTCCGGAGATGGAGGCTAAGGAAGAACTGCTTGCGGATGTCGTGGAAGGCCTTCAGATGAGGGACAACATGATATATGATGAAATATTCCACACTGCCGCTCCTTCCATAAATCCATTGGCATCGTTGAGTGCCCTTTCAGGGCTGGATACGATTCCTGATACGGAGCTGGTGATGTATTCGCGTAACAAACTGGATATCATCGAGAAGGCTGCAGACCGGATTGAGGAGAACTTCAAGGCGGTGGAGGCTGCAGTCGCTTCGGAAGGTTTTGTAATGCCTCCTATGACAAGTCCGCTGGAAAGGTTTTCTTTCGCGAGGACAGGAGCATCCACAGGAGAGAGGATAAATCCTTTCTACAAAGTGCCTATGAGGCATGACGGTATCGATCTTATCGCATCTGCCGGTGAGCCGGTAAGGGTAGTCGCAGACGGGGTGGTTAAGGAAATCCAGAGATCGAGAAAGGGGCTCGGAAATGTAGTGACAGTGGAGCATAAGGGAGGATATGTCACGAGATACGCGCATCTTGCCGATGTAGAGGTATATAAGGGAAAGGTGCTGCGAAAGGGCGCGCGCATCGGTGTCGTCGGGCTTTCCGGCAACTCGTTCGCTCCTCATCTTCATTATGAAGTGCGCAGGGATACGCTCGTCCTCGACCCGGTGAATCATTTTTTCGCTTCGGTCGGTGTGGATGACTATGTGAACATGCTTGTACTTTCGGTAAGCACAGGGCAGTCGATGGACTGATACCTATTATATTATATAATATGGAAGACAGGAAATACCTTTATACCATAGGGGAACTTGCCGACATTCTCGGTGAGAACGTGTCGCTTGTGCGTTTCTGGTCGAATGAGTTCGCACAGTTCGTCCATCCGAAGCGCAATGCCAAGGGCAACCGCCTTTTCACGGCTGAAGATGTGGATACATTCAGGCAGATTCACCTTCTCGTGAAGGTAGAGGGCCTGACTCTTGCCGGAGCATCAAAGAGATTGAGGGCAGACATGAAAGGGGCCAGGGACAAGACCCGTATCCTTGATTCCCTGAAGGCCATAAGGGAACAGCTGTACGAGGTCCGTTCCTCGCTATGATAGTATTGATTTTTATGGAATTTTAACATGCTTGTAAAGGATATAATCAGAGTCATAGAGGATTTCGCCCCTCTTTCATGCCAGGAAAGCTGGGACAACTGCGGCCTTTGCGTGGGATCTCCTTCTGCTGAGGTGACAGGAGTGCTTTTAGGACTTGACTGCACGGAATCCCTTGTGGATGAGGCGGTAAGATGTGGCGCCAACATGATTGTGACCCATCACCCGATGATATTCAACGGCTTGAAGAAGATTTCTCCGGAAGACCCTGTGGGACGGACTGTCATCAAGGCTGTCTCGCATGGCATCAACATTTATGCGGCACATACTTCAGCCGACAAGGTAGTAGGGGGAGTCAGCTATGCGATGGCTTCCCGTCTCGGACTGGAGGATGTGGAGATACTTGATCCTGACGGAGACGGGCACGGACTCGGAGTGGTCGGCAATCTTCCGCGCCAGTATTCGTGCGAGGAGATGGTTTCGTTGGTCAAGGAACGCTTTAGTCTTGGAACTGTGCGCTGTTCCAGACCTCTGGACATGCCGGTCACGAGGGTCGCAATGTGCGGAGGTGCAGGGGCTTCCCTGATAGGGAAGGCTGTTCAGTCAGGAGCGCAGGTCTATTTGACCGGAGATGTTTCATACCATCATTTTTTCACCCGGGACGGCTTCATGATCATGGATATAGGGCATTATGAAAGTGAAAAAGACATAGTTGATATTTTATTTTCATTGATAAAGAAAAATTTTCCTACCTTTGCAGTCCGCATAACCGAGAATATATATAGTAACCCGATATTTTATTTTTAAGCGAAATGGCTAAAAAGACCAAGAAAATCGAAACTCCTATCGACCAGAGGGAGACCTTCGTTTCAATTCAGAAGAACTTTGCCGACTCTGATCTGAGTGTCAGCGAGAAACTGAAGACATTGTATGCTCTCCAGCAGGCAGATACGGAGATCGACAAGATTCTCCAGCTCAGGGGCGAACTTCCTGTGGAAGTGGAGCATCTGGAGGCTGAGATTGCGGAGTTGAAGGCAAAATCCGCACGTATAGCCGAGCAGATAGAGGCATATACGAAATCCATAGCCGAGAACAAGCACAATGTATCCGAGTGCGAGGCCCAGATTGAGAAATACAAGGCCCAGATAGACAATGTAGCCAACAGCCGCGAATACGACTCGCTCAACAAGGAGATTGAAAACCAGGGTCTCCTCAAGCAGATTGCCGAGAAGAACATAACCGAAATCAGGGAGATGATTTTCGACAAGAAGAACGAGGCTGAGATTGTCAAGGAGAAGATATCCGTACGTCAGGATGACCTGAAGGCAAAGAAGGAAGAGCTCAGCACCATCGTTGAGTCCACCGCCAAGGAGGAGGAAAAGCTTCGTGCTGCAAGGGAGGCATGCGCTGCCAAGATTGACGCCAGGACAATGAGCGCATACGACCGCATCAGGAAGAGCTGCAACAACCACCTCGCCGTCGTTTCTGTCTTCAACAACGACTCATGCGGAGGATGCTTCAACACTATTTCTCCACAGAGGCTGATCGACATCGCTTCCAACAAGAAGATGATTATCTGCGAATATTGCGGAAGAATACTTGTAAATCCTGATTTTGAATAAACGAGGGTCCGCATCAGCGGATCTTCATAGAATCCGGATTTACAATGGCAGAAGAAACCAGACGAAGAACCCGTCAGAAGAAAGACGCGGTCAATCTTGATACATTAGGGCTTGAGATGGGAAACAAACCGCCTCAAGCTCTTGATGTCGAAGAGGCTGTCCTCGGAGCGCTCCTGATTGAGCCCAACTGCATCGACGAGGCGATGGACGAGCTCACTCCGAGTTGCTTCTACAGCGAGAAACACAGGATGATTTTCGAGGCGATGCGCTCCCTTTCCAACGAGCACGTCGCCCTTGACATCTTGTCCGTATCACAGAAACTGAAGGCTGTGGGGAACCTTGATGCCGTAGGAGGAAGCGTGGCCCTGGTGCAGCTCTCCCAGAAAATTGGTGCGGCGGCCCACATCGAGTACTACATCCGTATCCTGAAGCAGAAATGCATTCAGAGAGAGCTGATTACAGCTTCATACGACATCCTCAGGACATCTTACGACGAATCCGTCAATGTCGATGACCTCATCGACATGGCCCAGACAAAGCTTTTTGCGGCAATCCAGAACAATGTGAAGAAGGATGTGGAGGAAATCGGCAAGGTCATCAATGATGCCATGGCCGATATCCAGAGGCTCCAGGATACGTCAGGCCTCAGCGGCGTGCCGTCTGGATTCCCGTCCCTGGACAAGATAACCCTCGGATGGCAGGCTTCCGACCTCATCATTCTTGCAGCCCGTCCTTCAATGGGTAAGACGGCGTTTGTGCTCAACCTTGCCCGCAACGCGGCCGTGGATTTCAACATGCCTGTAGCCATATTCTCCCTTGAGATGCCGGCCATCCAGCTTGCAAAGCGTATGATGGTGTCCGAGACCGGTCTCAGTGCAGACAAGATAAAGGGTGGCGTGAAGCTTGAGCCCCATGAATGGGTGCAGCTAGAAGTTCAGCTGAAGCGCCTTGCCAAGGCCCCTATGTACATAGACGACACCCCATCCCTGCCTGTCATGGAGTTCCGCTCCAAGGTCAAGAAACTCGTGAAGCAGAAGGGCGTAAGACTGGTCGTAGTCGATTACCTCCAGCTGATGCAGGGACCGTCCGAGCTCCGTGGAATGCGTGAGCAGGAGGTCGCTGCCATATCCCGTACCCTTAAAGCCACGGCCAAGGAGATGAACATCCCTATTATAGCTTTGTCTCAGCTTTCAAGGCAGTCGGAGAACCGTCAGGGCGGCAAGAACCGTCCTCAGCTGAGCGACCTGCGAGAATCAGGTTCAATCGAACAGGATGCCGATATGGTGCTCTTTATCCATAGGGCTGATTATCAAGGACTTTCTGATAATCCGGATGATATCGGAAGGACGCAGCTCATCATAGCGAAGCACCGTAACGGAGCCATCGCTGACGTTGACATGAGGTTCCGTGCCAATGAAGTCCGTTTCGTGGACGAGCAGGAAAGCCTCATAAGCCAGGGTGATTCCATGTCATTCGCTTCCAATATGAACGACGATTTTCCTGAGCCTTTCGGTGGCGGCGGAGATTTCGGACCGAATCCAGATTTCTGATGATAGCCGGCAGATCCCTCATAACCATGGCTTCATGCCTTGCTCTTTTCCTTGGAATGCCGGTCGAAGGCCTTGCCCAGCAGGAAGAGGCTTTCTGCGTTCCTGTCAAGACGGTGCGTGAGAGCGAACTTGCATTCAAGGGAGGGGAGAAGATGCATTTCACGATGCATTATGAATGGGGGAGCATCAACTCCGATGTGGGAAGCGCAACGGTAAGTCTCGACACCGTGGTTTTCAACGGCCAGAAGGCATTCCGATGTGTGGCACAGGGCAGGACGACAAGGCTGTTCGACCTGTTCTTCAAGGTCAGGGAGGATTTCCGTTCATGGTTCACATGTGACGGGCTCAGACCTCTTAAATTCACGAGGGACACCCATGAGGGTCGCTACCATGCAACCAATTCCTATCTTTACAGGTGGAATGCCGATGAGCCTTTCATAGCGGCAGACCTGTATTCAACAAGCGCAGGCCAGAGGTCGGAGCAGATACCGCTCACCAAATGCACCTTCGACCTTCCTTCGCTGTTTTATTTTGCAAGGAACATAGACTGGGACAATGTGGAACCCGGGGTCAAATATCCCATGACATTCGCGATTGACGAAGATATATACAATGTATATTTCATAATGTACGGGCGCGAGACCATAAAGGTGAAGGGGCTCGGCACGGTAAGGACGGTCAGGTTCGCGGCAAAACTTCTCGAAGGAGGAGTCTTCACCGGCGAGGAGGATATGAGGATATGGATTTCGGATGATGAAAACAGGTTGCCGGTGTATTTCGAAGCCCCCATTCTCGTGGGGCTTGCAACAGGAAGGATGAACGGGTATGAGGGAATAAAATATCCTTTCACTGCACTTGTCAAGCCTTCCAGGTAATTTACCATCAATGAATTATCAATATGTCAAGGAGAAATGATGAAATAGCCCACGAGGGCAGGATTACGGACATCAACCCGGATTTCACTACGGTTGAGATAATGTCATCTTCGGCGTGTGCCGGATGTCATGCCAAAGGCCTTTGCGGAATGGCAGAGGAGAAGGAAAAGGTCATAATGGTCCCGTCGGACCCTTATACTGTGTATTCTGTTGGTCAGGAAGTTCTCGTAATGACCAAAAAATCGATGGGGCTTAAGGCAGTTTGGATATCTTATGTGATTCCTTTGGCGATTTTATTGATTTTAATATTATCTTTGTCCTCCGTTATCGGTAACGAAGCATTTACAGGCTTGGCTGCCATAGCCGGGGTGGCGATTTATTATTTCGTCATCTGGCTTTTGCGTGACAGGCTCAGGAATGAGTTCGTTTTCTATATCAAAGAGAAATAACAACCATAATAACAAAATAACCCATGACACAAACAATCATTTGGACTATTGCAATCATCACCGTCCTTGGTGCTGTCCTTGCGGTGGTCCTTTACCTTGTTGCAAAGAAATTCAAGGTTGAGGAAGACCCGAGGATCGACCAGGTGGAGAAAGTATTGCCGGGAGCGAACTGCGGCGGCTGCGGACAAGCCGGCTGCCACGCTTTCGCCCAGCATTGCGTCGAGTCGCCTAATCTGGACAATTGCTTCTGTCCGGTAGGAGGCAACGATGTGATGCAGAAAGTTGCTGGTGTCCTCGGACTCAAGGTCGAGGCCAAGGAACCGATGGTGGCAGTCGTGCGCTGCAACGGAACATGCGAGAACCGTCCGCGTACGAACGAGTACGGCGGATATGCTTCCTGCCGTGTCAAGGCCGCCCTCTATAGTGGAGATACAGGCTGTCCTTTCGGATGTCTCGGATGCGGCGACTGTGTTGCTGCGTGCAAGTTCGGAGCCATCTCCATGGACCCTGCTACAGGTCTTCCTGTTGTGGACGAGGAGAAATGTACGGCCTGCGGTGCCTGTGTGAAGGCCTGCCCTAAGTCTGTAATCGAGCTCCGCAACAAAGGCAAGAGGAACATGAGGGTGTTCGTAAGCTGCATCAACAAGGACAAGGGCGCTGTTGCCCGCAAGGCCTGCAAGGCAGCCTGCATCGGATGCGGCAAATGTGCCAAGGTATGTCCTTTCGAGGCCATCACCGTCGAGAACAATCTGGCATACATCGATTTCACCAAGTGCAAGCTGTGCAAGAAATGTGTCGCCGAATGTCCTACAGGAGCCATCCATGCTGTCAATTTCCCTGTAGTCAACAAGCCTGCGGCTCCTAAGCCGGCCCCGGCAGCGACCCCTGCAGCGGCTCCTGCGCCAAAAGCACCAGCACCTGAAGCACCGGCTCCAGCAAAGGCAGAAGCTCCGGCAAAGGCCCCGGTATCCAACGAACCAGTAAAGAAGGAGGAGTAAAGATATGAAGACGACTTTTTCAATCGGTGGTATCCACCCGAACGACAGCAAGATATCAAAGGACTGCAAGATAGAGGTCCTTCCTCTTCCACAGAAGGTCTTTGTATCAATGGCGCAGCATCTAGGCGCTCCGGCCACTCCGGTGGTCAAGGTCGGTGACAAGGTCCTTGCAGGACAGGTCATCGCAGAGCCTGCCGGATTCATATCCGCTTTCGTACATTCTCCGGTTTCAGGTACCGTGAAGTCCATAGGACCCCGCAAGGACCTCGCCGGCAACAATATGACACACATTGAGATAGATGTGGAAGGAGATGAATGGGCAGAGGGCATTGACCTCAGCGACACGCTCGTGACTGAAATTCCTTCAGACAACAAGGCCATTCTCGACAAGATCAAACAGAACGGCGTTGTCGGACTCGGCGGAGCGACTTTCCCTACCCATGTCAAGCTTTGTCCTCCTCCGGGCAAGAAGGCTGAGTGCCTTATACTTAACGGCGCAGAGTGCGAGCCTTACCTCACATCAGACTACCGTATCATGCTTGAGAGAAGTTCCGAAATCATCGTCGGTGCTGCCATCATGAAACAGGTTCTCGGAGGATGCAGGACCGTCATAGGCATCGAGGAGAACAAACCGGAAGCCATCAAGGTCATGTCCGAGGCTCTCGCTTCCCTCCAGAAGTCAGCCAAAGGCTATGACGGAATCTGCGTGATGTCTCTCAAGAAGAAATATCCTCAGGGCGGTGAGAAACAGCTCATCGATGCAGTTATGAAGCGCCAGGTGAAATCAATGGGACTTCCTATCGATGTGGGCGCAGTGGTGCAGAATGTTGCAACTTCCCTTGCCGTATATGAGGCAGTCCAGAAGAACAAGCCTCTCGTTACCAACACCCTCACGGTAACAGGCGACTGCCTCCCGTCAGACAAGCAGCACAACTACCTCTTCAGAATAGGTATGCCGCTTTCCTACATTGCAGAATATGCAGGCGGTGTCCCGGAGCAGGCTGCGAAGATTGTGAGCGGCGGCCCTATGATGGGAAAAGCAATCGCAAATCTTGATGCTGCTACCGTAAAGGGTTCATCATCACTCCTTTACTTCACGGCAGAACAGACTGCCCGCAAGCCGGAGTCTGCATGTATCCGCTGCGGCAAATGTGCAGATGCCTGCCCTATGGGTCTGGAGCCGTTCCTTCTCAACAAATATGCCCGCAACGGCATGATGGAGGAACTCGAAGAGAATGCCATACAGGACTGCATCGAATGCGGATGCTGCCTCTACAGCTGTCCTGCGAACATTCCTCTGCTCGATGTAATCCGCATCGCAAAGGGAGACGTCATCAAGATAATCAGGGGCCGTGCAGCCGCTGCTAAGAAATAGTATATTGAACTCAACAACAACGAACAAAATGAATACACTTTTGGTTTCACCTTCACCGCATCTGCACACCAAGACCTCTACGAATAGTCTGATGCGCGATGTCGTGATTGCGCTTCTTCCTGCAGTGGTCGTGTCCGTCCTCTTCTACGGATGGCATGAACTGCTCGTTCTGGGAGTCAGCGTGGCCTCCTGCGTCCTGCTGGAGTTCCTGATCACAAAATATCTTCTGAAGAGACCTTGTACAATCAATGACTGGTCTGCAGTCATCACCGGTGTACTCCTGGCACTCAACCTCCCGGCTTCAACTCCATGGTGGGTTGTCTTCATCGGTGCAGTCGTTGCCATCGGAGTGGCTAAGATGACTTTCGGCGGTCTCGGACAGAACCTCTTCAACCCTGCAATCGCAGGCCGTGTCTTCCTCCTGATTTCATTCCCTACTTATATGACGGACTGGACCAGGACCAAGGGCTTTATCACTTCTTCCATCGATGCATTCTCAGGAGCAACTCCTCTCGGACTGGTCAAGGAAGGCGGTGTTGCGGCAACGGAAGCCATGGACTATCTGAACATGCTCTTCTTGAATATAGGCGGTTCTGCCGGTGAGCTTTCAGCAATCGCAATCATCATCGGCTTCATCTACCTCCTTGCAAGAAGGGTTATCAAACCTTATATAACCCTGTCGATTCTCGCCACAGTGGCCATATTCTCCGGCATCTTCTGGGGAATCAACCCTGAGCAGTTCACCGATCCGATTTTCAACCTTCTCACCGGTGGTGTCCTCCTCGGTTCCGTATTCATGGCTACCGACTATGTGACTTCACCTATGAGCAATCTCGGAGGCATCATCTTCGGTGTCGGCATAGGTCTTCTCACCATGCTCATCCGTTATTTCGGAGCATATCCGGAGGGAATGTCCTTTGCCATCCTCATCATGAACTCGACAGTTCCGCTCATCAACAAGTTCTGTCACTCTAAAAAATACGGGAGGGCTTAGACATGGCAGTCAAATCATCATTCAAGAACATGACACTTTGCCTTCTTCTCATCTGCTTCGTGTGCTCGGCACTCCTTGCAGGCGTATATGCACTGACCAAGGCCCCTATCGACGCAGCAGCAAAGGCAAAGAACGAGGCGGCAATCAAGGAAGTGCTTCCTGAGACAGCCGTTGCAATAGAAGAGGAAAGGACCGTCGTTTTCGACGGACAGGAATATTCATATAATCTCGCTTACGACGAGCAGGGCAATACCGTCGGCTGTGCCATCAATGTCACTTCCCTCGGATTCGGAGGCCAGCTTCTCATCAAGGTCGGCTTCAACTCCGAAGGCGTGATCTGGAACACCAAGGTACTCTCACAGTCCGAGACTCCGGGCCTTGGAGCCAAATGTACCGATCCGTCATTTTACACTCAGTTCCAGGGCTTCAACCCTGCAGAGAAAAAGCTTCTCGTGAAGAAGGACGGAGGAGATGTCGATGCGATCACCGCTTCTACCATCACTTCACGTGCATATACAAGGGGCGTGGCCCTCGCAGTCGATGTGTTCAACGCCATCGCTTCTACCCCGATGCCTCTGGATGCCTGCTGCGGCAACTGTGATTCATGCGAGGCAGGCTGCGAAGAATGCGCTTCAGGCGACTCCTGCAACGGATGCGCTTCAGGCGACTCCTGCTGCGGCAACGATGTCATTTCGAGCGAAGTCGAGAAATCTAAATAGGAGGAAAGATCATGGGAAAATTTCAACTTATAACTAAAGGACTTGTAAAGGAGAACCCTACATTCGTACTCCTTCTCGGAATGTGTCCGACCCTGGCCACCACCACCTCGGCCATCAACGGCCTGAGCATGGGACTTGCAACACTGTTTGTCCTCGTGCTTTCAAACATGGCGATTTCACTCATTGCACCATATATTCCTGACAAGGTCCGAATCCCTTCATACATTGTTGTGATTGCGACATTCGTGACACTCCTTCAATTCATCATGCAGGCATATGTTCCGGACATCTATGAGACTCTCGGACTTTTCATCCCGCTCATCGTGGTGAACTGTATCGTGCTCGGACGCGCTGAGGCATTTGCCAACAAGAACAATGTGATTGATTCAGCATGCGACGGACTTGGAATTGGCCTCGGCTTCACCATGTCCCTGACCATTCTCGGTCTGGTGCGTGAAATCCTCGGTAGCGGATCTGCATTCGGATTCAAGTTCATTGCCGGTGACGGCATACTTGCATTCGTGCTTGCTCCGGGAGCATTCCTTGCACTTGCATACCTGATTGTGATATTCAGGAAAATCACAGCCAAGTAAACCAAACGATTTAAAGTAAGATTATCATGGCAGAATTTGCAATAATTTTCATATCAGCGATATTCGTAAACAATATCCTGTTGTCGCAGTTCCTCGGAGTCTGCCCGTTCCTCGGAGTTTCCAACAAACTCAGTACGGCTGCGGGCATGTCCATGGCGGTTTGCTTCGTCATCACCCTCGCAACAGTGGTGACCTACCTCCTGAATATGCTTCTCGCTGCATTCGGACTCGAGTTCCTGCAGACAATCTCATTCATCCTTGTGATTGCCGCTCTCGTGCAGATGGTTGAAATCGTGCTCAAGAAGATAAGCCCGTCGCTCTACTCTGCGCTCGGTATCTTCCTTCCGCTGATCACCACCAACTGCGCAGTTCTCGGTGTAGCCCTCACGGTAGCTTCTAAAGACTTCAACCTCGGAGAAGCCACTTGGTATGCCTTCGCAACGTCATTGGGCTTCGGCCTGGCAATGGTCCTGTTTGCAGGCCTTCGCGAGCAGCTTGCCTTGAACAATGTGCCTAAAGCCTTCAAAGGCATTCCAATCGCTCTCGTGACTGCCAGCATCCTTGCTATGGCATTCATGGGATTCTCAGGACTTGTATAATGGTTCAGCTGGATTCACAGGGTTCGCAGCAGGCTGAGAAACTGCTTGACAGGGGACTATCCCTCATGCAGGCAGCACGGTTCGGAGAGGCTGTGAATGTCCTCAGGGCGGCAGCAGATGCTCCTGGAGCTTCTTCCTATGTCCGATCCAAGGCGCTTGCCGCAATCGGAGTCATACAAGAAATAAACGGCTTCGTGAATGTTGACCTTATGAATCCCTGATAAATGGACAGATGGTGGCTGAAAAGTGAACTTTTCAACCACCATCTTTTTTCCTCTTCGGGAAATGACCCTCTGTCCTCGCAAACTCTCGTCTGCTCCAATTTCCCTTTGGCCTGTCTCTATGGGAATCAAAACGAGTACTTTACTGACAATGTAGGAGCAAAGCCCAATAGCCCGTTGTCGTAAAATCCTGTTTTCCTGTCTATAATCTCTCCTGTAAGCGGATCGCTTATTTTCCCTTCATTGACATGGAGACCGAAGTAAGGCCTGATATCCAAAGCTATGTTCAGCGGAAACCAGAATGAATATTCCAGCCCCACCTGTCCTGCAACTGCAATCATGAATCCTTTTTCATAAAAATTGTAGATGCCATCCCCCAGCTTGTGGGACACCTGGTCATCCACATATCCTATAGACAGGCCAGGTCCTGCATAAAGACCCCATCGCCCTTTCTGAGTCCATGCCGGTCTTGCCCAGATGAAATTATATATTGCCGTGGCCTTGAATCCGGCGTGCCCGTTGGCATTGAATCCGAAATCCACGCCGAGGTCCGCTTCCACGAACTGGCTTGACTTCGTCGAGTGCTGGTAAGAAACGTCAAATCCGGTGGCACCGGCCCTTATACCCACATTCCTCGGCTGTGCGGAACATATGGCTCCTGCACATATCATTGCGATTAACACAGTTGCAATCTTTTTCATACTATCAAAGATTTTCATGTTAGGTTTCATATTGATTTGAGTTTATGTTTTCTAATTCTACGGAATATCCTGTCTCGGGCAAAGATAACATAAATTAGGATTTACAACAGCCTCCCTATGAAAAACAAAAAAGGAGATGACCTGAATCACCTCCTTTGGATAAGAAATTTCTCCTTTTTAGAATCTGTATCTCACACCAAGTGCAGGCATTACGCTCCAGTGGAATCCATGATTGAAGCCATAACCAAGTACAGGTCTTATATCGAAGGAAAGCTGGAGAGGGAACCAGAAGGTGTATTCAAGTCCAACCTGACCGGCAACTCCAAGGTTGAAATAAGGGCTGCCGCTGATGATTCCGCCGGCTCCGAGTGCGATACCAGGACCAGCATAGAAGCCCCATTCTCCCCTGTCTGTCCAGTTAGGCTGAGCGCACATGAAGTTGTACACAACTGAACCGTTGATTCCGTCAAAAGTGCAAAGACCGAGATCTGCCTCGAGGAAGTCCTTGCCGAAACCATGCTGGTAGCTGGCCTCTACACCCCATCCGAGTCGGCCTCCGATTGCCCTTGGCTGGGCAACTGCAGCTGATGCCATTCCCAATGCAAGAACTGCAATGATGATGATTCTTTTCATTCTTTGAAAATTTGGTTTATTTTTAAATAATGCGTTTCGCCGACAAAGATACTAATCTTAATCCGTTTTTTCCATATATGAGCGATTATTCGTGGAAAATATGCGAAGATTCTGTAAAACCTTAATTCCGCAAAGCGGATTGCTTAAAAATAGCAAGCCCCTGATAAAGA